>DATLHD010000311.1:0-2501 GCA_035540075.1 Gemmatimonadales bacterium | reverse complement strand
GGAGAGGAGGGAGCCGTCGGCCGGGTTGAGCACCTCGAGCATCTGCCCACCGGCCGCGACGAACTTGCCACCGATGTAGTTCTGGACCTTGGGGTACTTCGCGGCTGGGGCGGCGGTGGCGGTCATGGGGACTCCCTGGCCCGGGGGCGGATAGTTACCTCAAAATTACCTCATCCCAAGCGGGCGCGAGGGATGAGGTAAGCCCTTCGAGACGGCGATGGTCATGCCACGGGCCTCTCCTCCGTATAAACCTGCCGCAGATGCACCGGCTCCGCCTTCTTCGTCCTCGTTCGCAGGTTCAGCATCTCCACCATCACCGAGAAGGCCATCGCGAAGTAAATGTACCCCTTCGGGATGTGCTGATCGAACGACTCGGCCACCAGCGACACGCCGATCAGGATCAGGAAGCTGAGCGCGAGCATCTTGATCGTGGGGTGCCGCTCCACGAATTCGCTCACCGGCCGGGCGAAGAGCATCATGAACGCCACCGCGGTCACCACCGCCGCGATCATGACACCGAGCTCGTCCACCATGCCCACCGCGGTGATCACCGAGTCGAGCGAGAAGACGATGTCGAGCAGCATGATCTGGATCAGCACGCTGCGGAGGGAGGGCGCCACCTTGGCCGACCCCTCGCCCTCCTCGCCCTCCAGACGCTCGTGGATCTCGCGGGTGGCCTTGCCGATGAGGAAGAGCCCGCCGATCAGGAGGACCAGGTCCCGCCCCGAGATCTCCTGTCCCAGCACCGCGAGCAGCGGCGCGGTGAGTCGGACGATCCAGGACAGCGAGAAGAGGAGGGCGATCCGCATGATCATTGCCAGGCCGAGGCCGATGTAGCGGGCCTTGCCCTGCTGGTCGCGGGGCAGCTTGCTCGCGAGAATGGAGATGAAGATGATGTTGTCGATGCCGAGCACGATCTCGAGCACCGTGAGCGTGGTGAAGCCTATCCACGCCTGCGGATCGCTGATCCAGTCCATAGTCGTCCAAGCCGGAGAGGGGGTTGTCCGAAGGGTGGCCGGACGTCAGACGATCCGGGCGGTCACCTCATGGATGCCGTTGTTGCCGTAGCCCAGCTTGTTCCACTCGGCGTGCTCGGGCTGGTCGCGGCCGGCGAGATCGGTGGCGCGGGCGCGCAGGGTGACGTCGCCCTGGCGCTCGAACCGGGCGATCAGCTCCCACCACTGCCAGCTGTAACGCTTGCGCTCGCCTACGAGCCGGGCCTCGCGCCAGTCGCCGCCGTCCACGCTCACCTCCACCCGCGCGATCGGCGCGGCGCCGGACCAGGCCACCCCGCGGACGACCAGCTCGCCCGGTGAGGCCTCCTGACCGGGGGCGGGCTCGGTGATGAGGGCGCGGACCCTCTGGAGCGTCACCGGCTCGCGGACCTCGCGGCCGTCCCGGCTCCAGTAGTACACGTAGCGCTCGGTCTGGTAGTAGCCGTCGAACGGCTGGTCGCTCACCTCGATCCCGGTCAGCCACTTCACCGAGGCCACGCCGTACCAGCCGGGCACCACGAGGCGGAGCGGAAAGCCGTGCTGGATCGGGAGTGGCTCGCCGTTCATGGCCCAGGCCAGGACCGCGTCGGACTCCCGCGCCTGGTCGAGCGAGAGGCTCCGCTCGAAGTTGATCTTGCCCCGCTTCTTGTCCACCTCGCCGCCGTCTGCGCCGCGGAAGCGCACCTCGGTCGCCCCGGAGCGCACGCCGGCACGATCCAGGATCTCGACCAGAGGCACGCCGGTCCACTCCGCGGTGCTCACCGCGCCGAATTGCCAGCGCTCGCCCGGCACCGGCGGGTCGAAGCTGGTGCGCCCGTTGCCGGCGCACTCCAGGGTCACCACCTCGGTCTGCGAGCGCATGTTCTGGAGGTCGCGCAGGCTGAGCGAGAGCGGACGATCCACGAGGCCGCTGACGCGGAGGCGGAAGTCGGAGGCGTCGAGCTTGGGGATCGGGAAGTTGTTCCGCACGTAGAACCGCGCGGTGGGCACCACGACGCCACCCACCAGCTCACTGAGCGGGGTCTCGCAGTTGAGCGGGTGGGCGCGGTGAACCAGGAGCCCGGCGTCGATCGCGTGCTGGCAGATCTCCTCCGGGTCCAGCGCGGGACTGACCTCGGACACGGGTAGCGTCGCACCGCAGCCGCCGCTGGCCACGACGCGGGCGCAGGTGGAGGCCGGGAAGACGTCCACGCTGCCGGCCATCTGGAACGGCTGGAGGAACTCGCGCAGGTGATTCTCGTCGGAGGCCTCGGCGATGAGGAACATCGTGTGCTCGCCCTGCACCACGGCCTCGCCGAGGATCTCCACCCCGTGCCGCCGGACATTGGGCCGACTCAGGTGGTTCAGGAGCATGGCGCCCATGTAGGGATCCTGGGCCGGGCAGCGCTCACCCTGGTGGCTGTGGCGGACGACGAACAACGGCATGCCGATCTCTCCGAAAAGACGTGGGTGCTACAGCTCGCCCAGGATCCGCGCCTTCACCTGCTCGTATTCGGCGTCGGTGAG
>DATLHD010000310.1:0-22507 GCA_035540075.1 Gemmatimonadales bacterium | reverse complement strand
ACATCATCACGACCGCGAAGTCCCTCGCCGGCGGACTGCCGCTCGCGGCCGTCACCGGCCGGGCCGAGGTCATGGAAGCGGCGGAGCCCGGCGGCTTGGGCGGCACCTATGGGGGGAACCCCTTGGCGTGCGCCGCCGGGCTCGCGGTGCTGGACGCGATGGATCGCGAGCGCATCCCGGAGCGCGCACGGGGTGCCGGAGAGCGGATCGCGACCCGCTTCCGCCTCTGGGCCGAGCGCTATTCCTGCATCGGCGACGTGCGCGGGCTCGGCGCGATGGTGGGAATGGAGCTGGTCGTCGACCGCGAGTCCCGCCGGCCCGACAAGGCGCTCACCGGCCGGCTCCTCGCCGCCGCGCTGCGGCGCGGCCTCATCCTCCTCTCGGCCGGCACCTACGGCAACGTGGTGCGGGTGCTTGCCCCGCTCACGGTGGACGACGCGCTGCTCGACGAAGGTCTCGATGCGATGGGCGAGTCGCTCGCCGAGGCGGTCGGCGACTCTCGACAGCTCCCCTAGCGGACAGTACTGTTTCCCCGAGCCTTCACCTGCACCGAGCCTCCGGGGAGGATCCCCTCCGCGTGGTCGCCTCGCCTCCGCCGCCGTCTCCCTCCGCGCCCGTGGTGCAGTTGGCTCACGTCACCAAGACATTCGGCGACGTGAAGGCGGTGAACGACATCTCCCTCGATATTCAGCGGGGCGAGTTCTTCTCGATGCTCGGCCCTTCCGGGTGCGGGAAGACCACCACGCTCAGACTGCTGGCGGGGTTCGAGCAGCCCGACGAGGACGGCGGCGAGGTGCGCCTCATGGGCGAGGTGGTGAACCGGCGACGGCCGTACGAGCGGAAGGTCGCGATGGTGTTCCAGAACTATGCGCTGTTCCCCCATCTCTCGGTGGAGCGCAACGTCGCGTTCGGGCTGGAGCAGCGGAAGCTGCCGAAGCCCAAGGTCGCGGACCAGGTGCGCGATGCGCTCCAGATGGTCCGGCTCAAGCCGGACGTCTTCGCCCACCGGATGCCGTCGCAGCTGTCGGGTGGCCAACGGCAGCGCGTGGCGCTGGCCCGCGCGCTGGTGCTCGAGCCCGCCATCCTGCTCCTCGACGAGCCGCTCGGCGCGATCGACCTCAAGCTCCGCAAGGAGATGCAGCTCGAGCTGAAGGCGCTGAACAAGCAGCTGGGCACCACCTTCGTCTACGTCACCCACGACCAGGAGGAGGCGCTCACCATGTCCGACCGCATCGCGGTCATGGACAACGCGCGGGTGGCGCAGCTGGGGACGCCGGCGGAGATCTACGAGAACCCGCGCACCGCCTTCGTGGCGAAGTTCATCGGCGAGTCAAACTTCCTGGAAGGCCAGGCGCGGCGATCGGGCGAAGACTGGCAGCTGGAGTGGGCGTACGGTGGTTTCGCGCGGCTGCCGGCGCATCCCTCTCTGCGGGATGGCAGAACCATCCGGATTGCGGTACGACCCGAGTGCATGGACGTCTGGCGTCCGGACGAGGTGCCGGCCGGGGAGAACGCGCTGGGCGGCTCCATCGAGGACGTGATCTATCTGGGCGAGACCATGCACGTGCTGGTGCGGGTGCCACACACCGGCACGGTCACGGTCGCCGTCCGGAACGAAGGGCAGCTCATCAAGCCGCTCCCCTGGAAGCGCGGCGACCAGGCGGCCGTGGCCTGGCTGCCCGAGGATTGCCAGATCCTCGAGGACGACTGATGGCGTCATCCCGGCAGCGGATCCTGGGCTGGCTGCACCCGAGGCCGCAGGCGCGGGCCTGGCTGCTGCTCGCGCCGGGAACGCTATGGCTGCTGGTGTTCTTCCTGATCCCCATCCTGATCATGCTCGTCTACAGCGTGATGCCCCGAGGGATCTACGGCGGGGTGGATCCCGGCTTCACACTGGAGCACTATCGTCGGTTCTTCGACCCGCTGTACCTCGACATTCTCCAGCGCACCTTCGTGTGGTCGGCGGCCTGCACGGTGATCTGTCTGGGGCTGGGCTATCCCGTCGCCTACGTGATCGCGCGGGCCGGCCGCTGGAAGAGCTTCCTCCTCTTCCTCGTGGTGCTTCCGTTCTGGACCAGCTTCCTGGTCCGGACCTTCGCCATGATCTTCCTGCTCCGGGACACGGGCCTGATCAACAACTGGCTCGTGAAGCTGGGAGTGGATCCGATCGCCATGCTCTATACCCCCTTCGCCGTGATGGCGGGGCTGGTGTACGGCTTTCTGCCGTTCATGATCCTCCCGATCTACGCCTCGCTGGAGAAGCTCGACTTCTCGTTGCTGGAGGCGGCCGAGGTGCTGGGGGCGAGGCCGGCCGAGCGCTTCCGCCGGGTCACCCTGCCGCTGTCCATGCCGGGCGTGGTCGCCGGCTGCCTGCTGGTCTTCATCCCGGCGCTGGGGTCGTTCCTGACCTCCGACCTGCTGGGCGGCGCCAAAGAGATGATGATCGGCAATCTGGTACAGAACCAGTTCTCCGCCGCGCGGAACTGGCCCTTCGGCTCGGCCGCGTCGTTCATCGTGATGGCGCTGGTGCTCGCGGCGGTCATGCTCTATCTCAAAGTGAAGGACCGGGAGCAGGAGGAGGCCGCGTAGATGGGCAGCCGGCTGCCGCGCTGGCTGATCGGCGTCACCCTGGCAGTGTACGCCTTCCTCCACCTGCCGATTCTGGTGCTGGTGGCCTTCTCGTTCAACGACTCGAAGTTCTCCGCGAGCTGGGCGGGGTTCACGCTCGACTGGTACTACCGGCTGCTCGAGCGTCCCGACATCATGCGCGGGCTGAAGGCGAGCCTGATCGTCGGCGGGGTGTCCACCGTGGTGTCGGCCGTGCTGGGGACGCTGGTGGCCCTGGCCCTGGCGCGGCATCGATTCAGAGGACGAACGGCGCTCGAGGGCTTCCTCTATGTGCCCATCGTAACGCCGGAGATCGTGGTCGGGATCTCGCTCCTCATCCTCTTCGCGCTGGCGAAGATCCCCCTGGGCCTCACCACCATCATCATCGCCCACGTGGCCTTCAGCCTTTCCTTCGTGGTGATCGTGGTGCTGGCGCGACTGGAGGGGATGGATCAGAATCTGGAGGAGGCGGCGATGATCCTGGGCGCCGACGAGATCACCACCTTCTGGAAGGTGACCGTGCCCCAGCTCTGGCCGGGCATCCTGTCGGGCGCTCTGTTGGCCTTCACCATGTCGTTCGACGACTTCGTGATCACGTCGTTCGTCTCGGGGTCCGGGTCCTCGACGCTGCCGATCGTGGTCTACGGGATGGTGCGCCGGAACATCGAGCCCAGCATCAACGCCATCAGCACCATCATCCTGCTGGTGACCACGGCGCTGATCTACCTCGCGGACCGCCTGACGACGGAGAAGTAGGAAGGCGGCGGAGACGCCCTGATCGAGCGATGCCTGTGGGACGAGGGACTCCTTCCTCGGCCGCCGAGCCCGGCGCTGCCCCGGCGGGCCGACGTGGCGGTCGTGGGAGCGGGCTACACCGGGCTCTCCGCCGCGCTAACCCTGGCGCGGCACGGGGCCTCGGTCGCGGTGCTGGAGCGGCACCGCGCCGGCTGGGGAGCCAGCGGACGGAACGGCGGGTTCGTCCTCCCGGGCTACAAGCCGGGTACCGAGCAGTTGCTGCGGCGTCACGGCGTGGATCGGACCAGGGCGCTGCTCGCCGCGTCGCTCGAGGCAGTCGAGCAACTCGAGGCGCTGATCGCGGGCGAGGCCATCGACTGCGGCTACGCTCGACAGGGCTGGATCAGCCTGGCCGCCAAGCCGGGCCATCTGCGAGATCTGGAACGGGACGCGGTAGCGCTCCGCCAGCATTTCGGGCACGAGACCGTCGTGCTCGGCCCCGGTGAGCTGCGGCAGGAGATCGGCTCGGCGCGATACCACGGTGGGCTGCTGGAGCCGTTTGCCGGCGCACTCCATCCGGGACGGTACTGCGCCGGGCTCGCGACTGCCGCGGTCCGTGCGGGGACGGTGCTGGTGGAGGGCGCGGAGGTCCTGGGAATCAGCCGCGCCCAGGGGGCCGTCACGCTGTCGACGTCCGGCGGCCCGCTGACGGCCACGGAGGTCCTCGTCGCCACCAACGGGTACACGGACTCGGCGTTCCCGATGCTCCGAAGCCGCGTGGTGCCAGTGGGAAGCTATGTAGTCGCCACGGCTCCGCTCGGCGACGAGTTGGCCCGGGAGGTGGTCCCTCGCGGCCGGGTGATGAGCGACACCTGGAACCTGCTACACTACTTCCGGCTCTCGGCCGACGGCCGGATGGTGTTCGGCGGCCGAGCCTCGTTCACGCCGACCGATGTGCGGCGAAGCGCCCGGATCCTCGGCACCGCGATCCGGAAAGTATTTCCCCGGCTCGCGTCGGTGCCGCTGGAGTACACCTGGTCGGGCAGCCTCGGCGTCGCCCGTGACCGGATGCCGCACGCCGGTCGAATGAGCGGCGTGCACTTCGCCCTGGCCTACGCCGGGCACGGGGTGGCGCTTTCCACCTGGCTCGGCGCCCGTATGGGTGATGCCCTCGCCGGGCGCGGAGCCGTCCCGGCTCTGGTCGGCGAGCTACCCTCCATCCCACTGTATGGAGGCAGGCCCTGGTTCCTGCCGGTGGTGGGAGGATACTACCGGATGATGGACTGGATCCGATGACACCACGACTCACAGAGGAGTCCGCATGAGCAAGCGCAAGGAACTCGAACGCCTGGTGGGGGAGCTGGAGAGCGGGGGCATCTCCCGCCGCGACTTCGTCCGCCGCGCGATGGCCATGGGCCTCAGCGTGAGCTCGGTTGGCGCGCTGCTCTCGGCGTGTGGGGGTGGCGGCGACAAGAAGCGCCAGGCCGGCGAAGGAGCGGCCCAGGGTGAGGCGGACCTCGGGCCCATCGAGAAGGAGCTGCACATCTACAACTGGTCGGACTACATCGCCGATGACACGGTCCCGAACTTCGAGAAGGAGTTCGGCGTGAAGGTCACGTACGACACCTACGAGAGCAACGAGGAGATGGTGGCCAAGCTCCAGGCGGGCGCCACCGGGTACGACATCATCGTCCCCTCGGGCTACATCATCCCGGTGCTGGTCGCCACCGACATGATCGCGCCCCTCAACAAGAAGTACCTCACCAACTGGGGGAACGTCTCGCCCATCTTCGAGAACCTTCCGTCCGATCCCGGGAGCATCCACACCGTGCCCTGGCAGTGGGGCACCACCGGGGTCGCCTATCGGACGGACAAGGTGAAGGGTCCCATCGACAGCTGGGCGGTGTTCCACGACAAGCAGTACCACGGCAAAATGACCATGATGGACGACGGGCGTGAGGTGATCGGCGCGTTCCTCCGGTATCGCGGGCACTCGCTCAACTCCACCGATCCGCAGCAGCTCGCCCGCGCCAAGACCGACGCGGTCGAGGCCAAGAAGCATCTCAAGGCCTACATCTCCGCGCCGGTGAAGGCCCAGCTCATCTCCGGCGACGTGTGGATCGCGCAGCTCTGGAACGGGGACACCACCCAGGCCAAGGCGGAGCAGCCGAACCTGGGGTACGCGCTTCCCAAGGAGGGCTGCACCATCTGGGGCGATTCGATGTGCGTTCCGAAGAGCGCTCCCAACAAGCGGGCCGCGCACGAGTGGATCAACTACATCCTCCGCCCCGAAGTAGGCGCCGGGCTCTCCAACGCCACCGGATACGGGACACCCAATGCCCCGGCGGCGAAGCTGCTCGACACCCCGGTGCCGTATCCGAGCGAGGAGGAGCTCAAGCGGCTCGAGTACCAGGTGGATCTGGGCCGCGACACCGCGACCTGGGACCAGATCTGGACGGAGATCAAGTCGGCTTGACCCGTCACGAGACCGACGTGGTCCTGGCGCTCACGCGTCGCTACCTCGGGATGATCGAGGGGCGGGAGCTGTCCCTCGATGAGAAACAGGCCTTCATCGCCGAGACGGTGGAGGCCTACGAGCGTCATGTGAACCGGGGGTATATCGGCTACCGCAAGTCGGTGACCGAGGCGGGGCAGTTCGCCGCCCTCGAGTGGTCCGGAAATGGATCGGTGCTCCGTGACCTCCTCGACCGCGAGTACATCGACTGTCTCGGCGGCTACGGGATCTTCAGCGCGGGGGTGAACCATCCCCTAATCCTGCGCGCGGTGGCCTGCCAGATGCAGCGCATGGCGCTCAACAGCCAGGAGCTGCTGGAGCCATGGCGGGCGGCCCTGGCGCGGCTGCTCGCGATGGTGACGCCGGGTGAGCTCGGCGACGCGTTCTTCATCAACAACGGCACCGACGCCATCGAAGGCGCCATCAAGCTGGCCCGGCTCTACACCCGCCGGAACCTCTTCATCTCCACGCTCGGGGGGTTCCACGGCAAGTCCATGGGGTCGCTCTCGCTCATGGGCAAAGCCTCGTTCCGCGAGCCGTTCGCGGGCGGGCTCCAGGACGTGCGCTTCGTGCCGTACGGCGACGCGGACGCGCTCGAAGCCGAGCTGACCAAGGCGGCGCAGGTGGGGACGCCCGTCGCCGGGTTCGTGGTCGAGCCGGTGCAGGGGGAGGCGGGAGGGGTCGTCCCGCCCGACGACTACCTCCCCCGCGCCCGGGAGCTCTGCACCGCGCACGGTGCGCTGCTCATCGCGGACGAGATCCAGACCGGGATGGGGCGCACCGGCACGCTCTGGGGGGTGGACCACACCGGGACCGTGCCCGACATCATGTGCCTGGGGAAGTCGATCGGAGGCGGCATCATGCCGCTCTCGGCGTTCATCTCAACGCCCGAGATCTGGGAGGTGTTGATCCCCAATCCCATCATCCACTCCACCACGTTCGGCGGCAATCCGATGGCCTGCGTGGCGGGCATCGCGGCCATCCAGGTGACGCTGGAGGAGGACCTCCCCGGTCAGGCCGCGGCCAAGGGCGACTATCTCCTGCGCGAGCTCGGCTCCTTGCGGACCAAGTACCCGCAGGTGCTCAGCGACGTGCACGGGAAGGGGCTGCTCATCGGCATGGAGTTCCCCACCGACGAGACCGGCTTCCGCTGCGCGGCCAGCCTCTTCAAGCGAGGAGTGCTGGTGGCGGGCACCTACTCCAAGGCGCGGACCATCCGGATCGAGCCGGCGCTGGGCATCCCGATGGAGCTGCTCGGGGAGCTGCTCACGCGATTGGAGGATACGTTCAGGGAAGTGGGCGGAAAGTGACCAAAGGCTGGGATGTCACCCTTGGCGCAGCGAAGGGGACCATGCTCGTTATGGTCCGCTTCACCTCGTTCAGGGTGACAAAATGCGTGACGAGGATCACGACGCTCGATCGGCGGTGGCCGGACATTCCCCCTCATGCCGCGTACCGCGTCCTCCAGCTCTGCCGCGGATTTCATTCCTCCGCGTCCCACCCTGCCCAAGCTGCGCAAGGCAGCTGCCGGATGCCGCGGATGTGATCTCTGGCTGAATGCGACCCAGACTGTGTTCGGTGAGGGTGCGGAGGGTGCCGCCGCGGTTTTCGTAGGAGAGCAGCCTGGAGATCAGGAGGATCGTGTCGGTCAGCCGTTCGTGGGTCCGGCCGGCCGGCTCCTCAATGAGGCGCTGGAGTCGGCGGGGATCGAGCGGGACTCGGTGTACGTCACCAATGCGGTTAAGCACTTCAAGTTCGTACGCAACGAGCTGATCAATCGCCGGCTGCACAAGAAGCCCAGCGCGGCCCAGGTTCGCGCCTGCAAGCCGTGGCTCGAGGAGGAGCTGCGTGTGGTCCACCCCCAAGTCGTCGTGGCGCTGGGGAGCACGGCGGCGCAGGCCCTGTTGGGCAACCGGTTCCGTGTGACCGAGCATCGGGGCGAGATGCTCCGCTCCGAATGGGCTGGTCCGGTCATCCCCACGGTACATCCGTCGTCGGTGCTCCGAGCCCCGGACGAGGCGCGAGCGGATGTTAGGCGGGAATTCTTCGAGGATATCGCGAAGGTGGCGGAATTTCTTGGAAAACCGGGCCGACGCAGAAACACCTCATCCCGAGCGAAGTGAGGGATCCAGCCGGGCCTGAATTCCTCGCTCCGCTCGGGATGGGGACAAACCTGCGCGTTATGCTATTCCGCTTCCGCGGCGGGCTCTGCCTCCTCCTCCGCCGCATTCGACCAGCCGATCGAGATGCCACCCCAAACCTTCACGTCGCTTCCGTCGCTGCTGGGCGAGTGGAACTTGGTCAACTCGTCCCCGTTGATTTGAAAGTGCACCACTGGGGTGAACGAGAAGGCTCCGGCAGACAGCGGCACGCCGGCTGACAAATCCAGGTGAGTAAACCCGTCATCCTGAAAATTGAACGATTCGTCCTCGGGATCTTCGCTCTGTCCAGCGTTGAAGCCCACGAGCCCGCCCAGGTCGAGCGTATGACTCTCACCCAGTGAAAGCGAATGTGACACTGCGCCCTCGAAGTAGAAGCCTTTGATCTTGTCGAAGTCGTAGTAGACCGAGAACTCCGGGGCCAAGGGCACGTCGAACCCTACCCTGCCGTAAGCCTCCCAGGTGTTGAGATCGCTGTTCAGTCCGCCGTTCGAAGTCTCGGTGAGGTCGTTGGGATAGATATATGCGACGACTCCGCCCGTCAGCGTCGACTTTCCGGTTCCGAAGGCAACCTCGGCGTAGGGATTGTACTCGGCAAAATTGAACGCCGAGAGCCCGCCGCTCTCGCTGATGTCATTGTCGGGATCGTCGTACTGCCCCAGGTCGATGTTGGCCCAGCTACCCAGCGTGATCGAGGCGTTGCCTGCTGGGAAGCTGACCCAGACGTCGGGCTGCGCCACCGGCTTGTTGGTCAGGGTGAGCCCGCGCCAGACATAGGAACTGAACAGGTCCACCTGGGCGCCGATTTCGGTCTGGGCATGTGCTGGAGGCGCGTGCGCTGCCAACAAAATGCCGAGCGCGCTCGCCCTCAGCAAGTTCACGGCCTTCATGGGATCTCCTTGGGACACTTGACAGGTAGGAGGGCGAGACACCGAACGCTTGCCAATGTACCAGCCGAGGCACGGCGGTCAAGCGCGACCGCCGTGCCCTCATGCGAGTCCTGCTATCCCGCCTACTCTGAAGCCGTCACGGCGCCGAACACCGGCGACCAGCTGATGGTCAGTCCACCCCATAGCTTCACGTCGCTCTCTTCGCCGGGCGAGGTGAACTTGGTGTTCTGGTCGCCGTTCACCAGGAAGTGGAGCACCGGCGTGACGGTGAACATGCCTGCGGGGAGCGGCACGCCGGCCGAGAGGTCCAGGTGGGTGAAGCCGTTTTCGGCGAAGTTGTTCAGCTCGTCCGGGTCTTCCGCTTCGGCTTGGCCCGCGCTGAAACCGGCGAGGGCGCCGAGGGCCAGAGCGACCTTGCCCAGGGACACCGAATGCGTGACCGAGCCTTCGAGATAGGCGCCGTTCACCTTGTCGACGTCGTAGTACACCGCCAGCTTCGGGCTGAGCGGCACCGCGAGTCCCAGCTTGCCGTACACCTCCCAGGTGTTCAAAGCCTCCGTCGCTCCGAAGTCGTTGGGGAAGAGATAGCCCACCACTCCGCCGGTGAGCGTCGCCTTGCCGGCCGGGACGCTCATCTCCGCCCACGGATCGAACTCGGCCAGGTTGAAGCTCGACACCCCACCGCTCTGACTGAAATCGTCGCTGTCGTCGTACTGACCGAGATCCACATTGGCCCAGCCGCCGACGGTCACGTTGGCGTTGCCGGCGGGAAAGGCCACGTAGGCGTTCGGCTGACCCACCGGCCGGTTGGTGACGCTGATGCCCCGCCATACGTACCCGCTGAACATGCCCAGATCGGCGCCCACGGTCGCCTGGGCGAGGACGGGGCGGGCAGCAGCCGATGCCGACACGGCCACCAGGGCCGCGCCCAGCAACTTCCGTCGCAACATGGTGTCTCCCTTCGCGGATGGGGAAAACAAAAAACCCGCCTCGAACGTCGAGGCGGGTTGCATACAGCCGAGGGTCACACGTACAGCGGCCCGAAACCTCTACGTGAAGGCGTGGTCGATGGAGCTCGGATTATTGCGGTTTCGCAGGGTGTCGGGGCGCATGAGACCAATGTAGGAAGCGTGATGGCGGACCGTCAAGCCGACCCCGCGAGCCGTGCGAAGCGCGGCTCTGCCCGGAGTGCAGACCAAGTCGGATCGCTCCGCAGCAGCGCCGGTGTGATCCAGCCCGGCAGCTCGAGCAGGCCTTCCAGCGTGTCCAGCGCGCGGCCAGGGTCACCGGTCAGCATGTAGATCTGCGCCAGTCGGGTGAGGACGAATGGTCCCGAGTTCGCGTCTCGCGAGGGCGGCAACAGCCCGGCTGCGCGCAACCCTGAACGGATCGCGTCGGCCCTGCGCCCGGCCCGCGCGTAGGCCACGCCGATGCGCGCGAGAAGCTTGGCATCGTCGGGTCGCTGCCGCACCTGTCGCTCGAGCAACGACAGCGCCGAGTCCGCGTGTGCGCGCTCGGCGAGGCGATCGCCGCGAAAGCCTGCCGCCTCGGCATGCAGGAGGTGGTAGCGCGCGGAGTCGCCGTCGAAGGACGCGGGCCGGATCGCCTCCAGCGTCTCCGCAAGCGTGGTGTCGGAGGTGAGCAGAGCGCCGGAGATCGCGTCCGGGATAGTCAGCGCCTGGGCCAGGCGCCCGGCGCTCACGCGGCGCAGGGCCTGGACCATCACCGCGTGGGCGCGCGCAAGGTCTCCATGCCACTCCAGCTGGAGCATCGCTTTGTAGGCCCAGGGCTCGGCCCAGTCGGGCGACAGCTGGATGGCGCGGTCGAAGGCTCGCTCCGCCTCCGCGTAGTGGCGCAGCATCATGTGAGTATCGGCGAGGTCGTGGACCCGCAGCGCCGACCGGGGATCGTATCGAACCGCCTCTTCCAGGTGGGCCAACGCGCTGTCCCATTCGCCCTGTCTCCGCTCGACGTACCCGATGGCCGTGAGCAGCTCGCTGTTGCCCGGCTGCTGACGACGCGCGGCCTGGAACTCCTCGAGCGCGCGGTCATAGTCGCTCATTCCCCAGTAGTAGAGGTACCCCCGCGCGACCCGGGCCTCCGCCAGATCCGGAGCCAGCCGGAGCGCGCGGTCGACCGCGGTCCGCGCGGAGTCCACCCTGGAAGGCGAACGATCGTGACCGAACCAGTACATCGCGGAGTGCGCTCGGCTGAGCCGGGCCCATGCGGGCGCGAAGCCGGAGTCGAGCGCCACCGCCCGTCGGTAGAGGTCCACCGCCGCCTCGACATTGCTGCGGCTGTAGCTGCGGCCGGCGTACTCGTTGCCCCGGAGATAGAAGTCGTACGCTTCGGGAGTGGCCGTTCCCGCGGCCGCGAGCGAGGCGCGCTCGGGCGAGCGGAGCGCCAGGTCGAGCGCCGAGGTCACCCGCTCGGCGATCGCCGACTGGACGCGGAAGACCTCGGTCAGCTCGACCTCGTACTCCTCGCTCCAGAGCGGGCTGTCCTGCGCCACCGCGATGAGGCGCGGCGTGACCCGGATCCGTCCGGTCCCACTGTCGCCTCGCTCCCAGCGTACGCTCCCCTCGAGCACATACCCCGCCCCGAGCTCGGCGCCGATCTCACGGAGCGACTTCGGGCTCTCCCGGTACTGCTCCGTGCTGGTCCGGCTGATCACCCGAAGGCCGCCCAGCGACGCCAGGCGGCTGGTCAGCTCCTCGGTGAGCCCGTCGGCGAAGTACTGGTCGGCCGGATTGCCCAGGTTCTTGAACGGCAGCACGGCCAGCACCCGGGACTCGGCTTCGGCGGCGAGCGAGGCACCAGGGACCATGTGGTCCCGAGTCAGCAGCCAGGCCGCGCCGGCGAGCGCCAGCGCCACCAATACCGCCGCGAGCCAGCGGACGCTGCCGATCCGCCTGGCCGGCCGGCCCTGGGTCACCCGCGGGAGCGAGACCGGGGTGATTCCCGTGGGTGAGCCCGCCGTAAGCGCCCGCGCGAGCTCCTCCATGCTGCCGAAGCGCTCGTGCGGATGTCGGGACAGCGCGCACATGAGCCCCGCGTCGACCGCCTCGGGCACGTCCGGCCTGACCGACCGGAGCGGTGCCGGGATTGTGGTGAGCTTCTTCGCCAGGATCGAGCGGGCGTTCGGGCCGGTGAACGGCGGGGTGCCGGCAAGGGCCTCGTAGATCACTGCCGCGAGCGCATACTGATCGCTGCGACCGGTCAGCTCCTCGTCGCCGGCGGCCTGCTCCGGACTCATGTAGGTCGGCGTGCCGACGGTGACGCCGGTCTCGGTGAGACGCGGGCCGGAAGGCGTGTCGGGATCGGCTGCGTCGCCCGGCTGCTCCAGCGCGTAGGCGATTCCGAAGTCCGCCAGGACCGCCTCGCCGGTGGGCGACAGCAGGATGTTCTCCGGCTTCAGGTCGCGGTGGATGATGCCGAGCCGGTGGGCGTAGGCGAGTGCGGACGCCACCTCCAGCGCCAGCTGCACCGCGGCCGGCGGCTCCAGCCTGCTCACCCGCCGCAGCCGGTCGCGAAGCGAGCCGGCTTCGACGTACGGCATGGTGTAATACAGCCGCCCGGCCGCGGTGCCGGAGTCGTACAAGGGCAGGATGTGGGGATGCTGGAGGCGGGCCTGGGTGCGGATCTCCCGCTGGAATCGCTCCACGCCGAGCGCGGCGCCGAGGGCGGAGTGCAGCACCTTGAGCGCGACGCGGCGCCCGTGGCGGAGGTCCTGGGCCAGATAGACGGTCGCGCTGCCGCCGCGGCCCAGCTCTTCCTCGATCAGGTAGAGATCGGCGAGCTCCGCCGCGAGGAGATCGTTGCGGTCCGGGATGCCGCCGGGATTCTGCATGGGTGGCTGAATCTAGGTCCACACCGCAGGATTCGGACCCGCCGCACCGTAGTTGCGGAGTTGAGGGCGCCCTGTCAGCTTGCCCCTGGATCCCTCCCGCGAGGCTCTGGCCTGGACCTCGACTCCGATTTTGTCCGGCGCTTCGGCGACCTGGTCGCGCTGATGCGGGTCGATCCAGGCAACGACGCCGCGCAGGATCTTGCGCTCACCGCGGCCGCGAGTGCGGTCGCGAGCACCGCGGTCGAGGTGGACGCCTCGAGCGATCGGTCGGGAAGCCCGGAGGGCGTGGGCCTCCGGGCTCGCATGCTCGCCCGCCAAGTGGACCGGCTCCGCATCGCCGCGGGCGCCGAGCCTCACGAGCTGGCGGCCGTCGCCCGGGCCCTCGCCCACGATCTCACTCCCATCCCCGCCACGCCGCACGTCCAGGTCGAGCGCATGCGGCTGCTCGCGCCTCCCTCGCGCTGAATCGCCCGCCGCTCAGCGGTGGACGTCGAACCCCTCGATGTGGACGTCGAGGTTGTGGTTCTGCCGGATCCCGACGATACCGTCGAGCGCCATGCCCTTCGCGTCGGTCCCGTAGACTTCCTTGCCGTTCACCAGGAAGGCAACGCGGCTCGGATCGCGCTTGTTGTCCACTTCGAGCAGGTTGGTGGAGGAGCCCTTGGCGTCCGGCTTCTTCACCGCGTCGCTCTCGACCCAGCCCTTCGAGACGTCGCTGGTCTTGTCGCCATCCCGGCGCTTGATCAGGTAGCTGCCGTCCTGCCGCACCAGGAAGTAGAGGTACTGCTGTGCGGCGCCGTCGAGGGCCTTGCCCCCGACGAAGAGGCCGTAGCCCTCGGCATGCTTGGACGGCTTGGTCTGGGTGAAGGTCGCCAGGGTGTGAAAGGGGCCTTTGCCGTCGGTGTTCGCGCGATAGAGGATGAGCGCGGGGCCGGTGGTCACATGCAGCCCCTTGCCCATGGTCTGGATGTTCGCGCCTGAGGCGTCGCCCTCGTCGGCGCGGACGGTCCAGCCGGCCGGGACGGCACCGCCGCCGGGTGCGGCCTGATCGGCATCTTCGGCGTGATCCTGGGCGGCGAGGGGCAGTGAGAGCGCCGCGAGCAGAGCCGCGGCGGCGAGTGACGAGCGCATGGGGAATCCTCGTGAGGGCATGAGTCGTTGGAGTTGCGGGAAGCGGCGTCTCAGGCTAACCTAACCCTCCACCTGTTCGGTTCTCCTTCGGAGACGCTCGATGTACTGGATTGGTGTGGTCCTCGCCACGATCGGGGCGAGCTTGATCCTCGGAGCCCTGACCTTCGTGTCGGCCTTGATCGGTGTGCTGGTCAACGCGATGATCGTGCTCATGTGCGGGCCGCTCATCGACCGCCGGTCTGCCCGGCGAGGGGCCGCCTCGTCCCGCTGAGCCTGCGGGTCAGCCCTCATTCGGAGTCGGGGCTTCCGGGGTAGTCGCCGAGCGCATGGCGGCCTCGTAGTTGATCTTGAGACTTCCCAGCAGCTCTCGCAGGCCCCGCACCTTCATCTGCAGCCCCCCTCCGCGGCGTGTCATCGTGGCCATGAGGCCCGCCGTATCAGACAGACCGGTCAGACTGAGACTCCCTGCGTTTCCCTTGATCTCGTCCAGCACGCGTGCGAGACCGCGCACTACGACGTCGTCCGCGCGCAGGGTCGCCATCTCTTCGATGACGGCGTAGATCCGCTGGAACTTGGGCGGCAGGGTCTGCAGGTACGCGAGCTGGGCCTGCTGCCTGGACGAGAGCTTGACGGCCATGGGTCGCGATGGAGTGTCAGGGAGGAGTCAATGTAATAGCGGAGGTGAATCTCCACCTCACGCGTTTCGTAGGGCGACGTGCCGCCCAGTCGGCGCACGATTCAATCCCGAAGTATAGTGAGCTACTACTACTGACGGCAGGGCTGAGCGATGAAGCTTTCGGACCTCTCAATCCGGCGCCCGGTGCTCGCCAGCATGCTGAGCCTGGCGCTCGTGCTGTTCGGCGTCATCGGTTACACGCAGCTTGCGGTTCGCGAGTTCCCCGACGTCGATCCTCCCATCGTCTCGGTCAGCACCGCGCTCCCCGGAGCCAATCCCCAGGTCGTGGAGTCGGCCGTCACCGACATCCTCGAGGAAGAGCTGAGCACCATCGAGGGCTTGCGAACGCTGACCAGCTCCAGTCAGGAGGGGTTCAGCAACATCAGCCTCGAGTTCACCCTCGATCGCGACGTCGAGGCCGCCGCCCAGGACACCCGGGACAAGGTGGCCCGGATCCGCGGGCGGCTGCCGGAGGACGTGGAAGAGCCGGTTATCGCCAAGGAGGACGCGGACGCGCAGCCCTTCTACTGGCTCGCGCTCTCAGGCGAGAACTACGACCTGCTCCAGCTCTCCGACATCGGCGACCGGCTGGTGAAGAGCCGGCTCCAGACGCTGCCTGGGGTGGGCCAGGCGCGGATCTTTGGCGAGCGCCGGTTCTCGATGCGGGTGTGGCTCTCGGCTTCGGAGCTGGCGGCGCGGGGACTCACGGTCCAGGACGTGGAGTCGGCCATCCAGAGCCGCAACGTCGAGGTCCCCGCCGGACGCATCGAGTCCCAGCGGCGCGAGTTCACGGTGCGCTCCCTCGGCGAGTTGAAGACGCCGGAGGAGTTCGGCGACCTGGTGGTCAGCAGCGAGGGCGGCGTCCTCATCAAGCTGAAGGATCTCGGCCGGGTCGAGCTGGCCCCCGAGGACGAGCGCAGCACCCTTCGATTCAAGGGGACATCGGCCGTCGCAATCGGCGTCGTCCGGCAATCCAAGTCGAACATCATCGCGGTGGCCGAGGCGATCCACGCGGAGCTGCCGCGGATCCAGGCCTCGCTCCCGCCGGGAGTGCACCTCACGCCCGCCTTCGACCAGTCCATCTTCGTGAGCCGCTCGATCCAGGAGGCGGAAGAGACGCTGATTCTCGCGGCCGGCCTGGTCGTGGTGATCATCTTCGTCTTCCTGCGCAACCTGCGGGCGACCATCATCCCGGGCCTCGCGATCCCCACATCCATCGTCGCGACCTTCGCGATCATGTACTTCCTGGGGTTCTCGATCAACAACTTCACCCTGCTCGCCCTCACGCTCGCCATCGGCATCGTGGTGGACGACGCCATCATCGTCCTGGAGAACGCGTACCGGCACCAAGAGGAGGTGGGTGAAGACCCCGAGACCGCGGCCACCAACGGGACCCGGGAGATCGCCTTCGCGGTGGTGGCCACTACGATCTCGCTGGTCGCGGTGTTCACCCCCCTGGCGTTCCTCAAGGGCTCGACCGGCCGTCTCTTCAACGAGTTCGGCATCGCGGTCGCGGGCTCGGTGCTCATCTCCGGGTTCGTGGCGCTGACGCTCACCCCGATGCTGTGCGCCAAGATCCTGCGTGTCCCCCAGCGCCACGGGGTGTTCTACCGCGCGCTGGAGAGCGGCTTCAACCACCTAGCCTCGGGCTATGCCCGCACGCTGGCGCTGGCGCTGCGGCGCCGCGGCCTCGTCGTGGCCGGCGTGGTGCTGGTGACGCTCGGCGCGGTGTTCGTCTTCCGCTCTTTGGAGCGGGAGTTCGTGCCGCCCGAAGATCGCGGCTGGTTCTTCTCCTTCATCATCGCGCCTGAGGGCTCTTCGCTGGCCTACACCGACGAGTACCAGCGCCGAGCGGAGGCCGTCCAGGCGAAGATTCCGGAGATCGACAGCTACTTCAGCGTAGTGAACATCGGCGACGGGGTGAGTCGCGGGATCATCTTCACCAACCTGAAGGATTGGGCGGATCGTGAGCGGGGCGCCCAGGAGATCATCGGCGAGATCCAGGGACAGTACTTCGCGATCCCGGGGGTATTGGCCTTCGCGGTCCAGCCGCCGGCCTTCGGCTGGGGCAGCCCGGTGAACTTCGTGATCCAGCACCCGGACTTCGCCACCCTGACCAAGGGCAACGACACCCTGCTGGCGCGGGCACGCCAGATTCCCGGGCTGCTCAACGTGGACAGCGACTTGCGGGTCAACAAGCCGCAGCTCACCGTCAGCTTCGACCGGGACCGCGCGGAGGACCTGGGCATTCCCGTGGGCGACGTGGCGACGACGCTCCAGGTGCTCCTGGGCGGCCGCGAGGTCAGCACCTTCACCCGTGCCAATAAGCAGTATGACGTGATCGTGCAGCTCGACCCCCGTGCCCGAGCTACACCGAGCGACATGACCGGCCTGTACCTGCGGGGCCGGGGCGGTGAGCTGGTGAAGCTGGAGGCACTGGCGTCGGTGCAGGAGGGTGTGGGGCCGCGGGAGCTGAACCACTTCAACCGGGTCCGCTCCGCCACCCTCACCGCCAGCCTCGCCCCCGGCTTCACCCTGGGCGCGGCGATCGACTCGCTCAGCCGCGTCGCTGCCGAGGTGCTGCCTCAGGGAAGCAGCACCGCCCTTGCCGGCGAGTCGCGCGAGCTGGAGGAGAGCGGCTCGTCGCTCTACTTCGCCTTCGTGCTCGCGCTGGTCGTGGTGTTCATGGTCCTCGCGAGCCAGTTCGAGTCCCTGGTGCACCCCTTCACGGTGCTCCTGGCGGTGCCGCTCGCGGTGACCGGCGCCCTCTTCACGCTCATGCTGGTCGGCTCGACCATCAACGTGTACAGCCAGATCGGCATGATCCTGCTGATCGGTCTGGTGACCAAGAACTCGATCCTGCTGGTGGAGTACATCAACCAGCTCAAGGAACGGGGGATGTCCACGATCGATGCCGCGCTTGAGGCGGGGCGCATCCGCCTGCGGCCGATCCTGATGACCTCGGTGGCGACGGTCATGGGAGCCATGCCCATCGCGCTCGGTCTCGGCGCGGGCGCGCTCAGCCGGCGACCGCTCGGATACGCGATCGTGGGCGGCATGGTGTTCTCCACGTTGCTCACGCTCTACGTGGTCCCGTCGGTGTACGTCATTTTCGACCGGGCGCTCGCCCGGACACGGGGACGCGAGGTGACGCCCCGGCAGGCGCTCGCCGCGGCGGAGGCGGAGTGATCGCGTCGGCCCTCCTCGCGTTGCAGCTCGCCGCCGGCACCGGCACCGTGCCGGCGGCCGACACCGTCCCCCAGATCTCGCTGGCGGAGGCGATCCGGCGCTCGGCCCGGCTCGACCCCGACTACGTCGAGGCGCTGGGCGACATCCAGAACGCCGAGTGGGGGCGCCGGGCCGCGGTCGTCGCGTTCTTCGTGCCCGCGATCTCCCTCGGCCTGGACGAGACCAAGTACTCTACCGAGTTCTTCAACCCGTCCGATCCGGCCAACCCAACGAGCACCCTGGTGGTGGGCTCGGCGCGCGCGGATTACGAGGTGTTCAGCCTCCGCAAGTTCGCCGAGCTCGGCCGGACCAAGGCGGATGTCGAGAGCGCGGAGGCGGGCGAGCTGGAGCAGCGGTTCCGGGCCGCGCTGGAAACCGAGTCCAGCTACTACGACGTGCTGGTGAACCAGGAGCTCGCTCGCGTCGCGGAGGAGCGGTCGAGGCGGGCGGAGCAGGGTCTGAGCGTCGCCAGGGCCCGGGTGGCCTCGGGCGCCGCGGTCCAGACCGACTCGCTCCAGCTGGTGCTGGAGCTGACCCGCGCCCAGGTGGACTTGCTGGTGCGAGGGAACGCACTCCGCACCGCGCAGCTCGACTTGGGGCGGCGGGTCGGCGAGGCGCGGGCCGTGGACGCGGCACCGCTGGACACCATGCCGGCGCCGGATCTCCCCATCGGGCTGCCTGAGGCCATCCAGGCGGCGCTCGAGGCGGGGCCGCAGTTCCGGAGCGCGCTCGCCAACGAGCGCTCGGCGAATGCGGCGCTCAAGTCGGCGCGCAGCGACTACTTTCCGACCCTCGGCATCGGCGCGCTGCACCAGCGCTACGACACCGAGATCTTCCCCAGCGCGGCCAACGTTACATCGCTCACTTTCAGTCTGTCGTTCCCGCTGTGGAACAACGGGCTACGCGAGATCGAGGTGAGCCGGGCGGAGACTTCCCGGGAGGTGGCCCGCACCATCCGCGAGGATCTCGAGCGGGGCGTGCGCCGCGACGTGATCGCCGCCTTCGACACCTACGAGAGCAGCCGGGAGGCGGCGCGGCTCGCAGGCGTCGGGGTGGATGTGGCGCGCGTCAACTACCGGATGCAGGAGATGCGGTACCGGGCCGGGGCAAGCACCATTCTCGACCTGCTGGACTCCCAGGTCAGCCTGGCCGAGGCCGAGGCGGGCCTGGTGCAGGCGCGGTACGTCACCCGTCTGTCGCTGGCGCGGCTGGAGGCGATTCTCGGCCGCAGACTCTTCTCGAACAAGGACGCACCGTGAGACGGACATTCGCCCTCCTGCTCCTGGGGATCGCGGCCTGCGGCAAGGCCGATGGCGCGCCAGAGGGGGCCGGCGCCGGCGGCGGCCCGGGAGGCGGCGGGCCCCCGGCGATGCCGGTCGAAGTCGTCAACGCCACGGCGGATACCGTGGTGGACGCCATCCTGGCGACCGGCCAGATCGAGGCGATCAACTCGGTTGAGCTCCGGCCCGACATCGAGGGCCGCATCGCTGCGGTCCTGGTCCGCGAAGGCTCGACGGTCTCCCAAGGTCAGCCGCTGTTCCAAGTGGATGACGCCGAGCTCAAGGCCGAGGTGGCGCGCGCGGAGGCCGAGCGCGATCTGGCGCGGCAGTCGCTCGCGCGTACAAGCGAGCTCCTGTCCCAGAAGGCCTCCAGCCAGTCGGAGCAGGAGCGGGCCGAAGCGACTGCACGCGGTGCCGAGGCGGAGTACCAGCTGCTCAAGGTCCGGCTCGACCACACCACAGTCCGCGCGCCCTTCTCGGGTGTGGTCGGCCGCCGCCTGGTGAGCCTCGGGGACTACGTGACGACGGCCACCGGGTTGATGTCGATCCAGACCGTCTCACCCCAGCGCGCGGTCTTTCAGGTGCCCGAGCGGTACGCCGACAAGCTGAAGGTGGGGCAGCAGGTCACCTTCCGGGTCGCGGCCCTGCCCGGACGAGCGTTTTCGGGGCGGGTGGACTTCGTAGATCCGGTAGTGCAGCTCCCGGGGCGCACGATCACGGTGAAGGCGCTGGTGCCCAATCCGCGCCGCGAGCTCCAGTCCGGCATGTTCATCGAGGTCCGCCTGGCCACCGACGTGCGCCCGAGCGCCGTCGTAATCGCCGAGGACGCGGTGCTGCCGATCCAGGGCACCAACTATGTGTGGGTGGCGGTGGACGGTAAGGCCGCTCGCCGGCAGGTGGAGCTTGGGGTCCGCACGCCGGGCTTCGTCGAAGTCCGGACCGGAGTCGAGGCGGGCGAGCAGGTGGTGGTCGGTGGTCAGGAGCGCTTGGCCGAAGGTGCGCCGGTCGCGGTCACGCTGGTGGACCGGACTCCCGCGAGCGGGCAGGAGAGCGTAGGCGGGACCACTCCGGCGGCGGATACCGCGGGCCGCGCGCCGGCCGCGCGCGATACGGCGGCATCGCGCGCCGATTCGGCCGTGGCCGAGAGCGCGGAGGCAGGTGCCAGCCGGGGCCGCTAGACTCCAATCGGCGGGGCCGGCGTGCCGCGTGGCCGCAACGCTCGCCCTGTCGTTGCTTCCCGCCGCATCGCTCGTCGCCCAAGCCACTCGCG
This sequence comes from Gemmatimonadales bacterium, assembly GCA_035540075.1. GTDB lineage: Bacteria > Gemmatimonadota > Gemmatimonadetes > Gemmatimonadales > GWC2-71-9 > CAVVWJ01. The sequence continues at coordinate 2,166 of DATLHD010000310.1, read as the reverse complement.
CCGAGCGTACCGGGTATCGTGAGACATCGAGCTACGCCGACGTACTCGGCTTTCTCGACTCGCTGCGCGCGCGTCGTGCCGGGATCCTCCAGGATACCCTGGCCATCACTTCGACCGGACGAGCCGTTCCCTTCGTGGTGCTCGCTCACCCTCTGGTCCGTGATCCGGCGGAGGCGGCGAGGAGCGGCAAGCCGATCGTCTACCTGCAGGCGAACATCCACGCCGGCGAAGTGGAAGGGAAGGAGGTGGCGCAGATGCTCCTGCGCGACCTCACCATGGGGCCCCTCCGGCCGCTGCTCGACAGCCTGGTGCTCCTAGTGGTTCCCATCTACAACGTGGACGGCAACGAAGCGCTCGCGCCGGGCGAGACCAACCGGCCGGGACAGAACGGCCCCGCCATCGTGGGGCGCCGCGCCAATGCCCAGGGACTGGACCTGAACCGCGATTACGTGAAGCTGGAGGCCCCGGAGACGCGAGGGTCGACGGCACTTCTCACGGCGTGGCGCCCCCATCTGTTCGTGGACCTGCACACCACCAACGGCAGTTATCACGGGTACGCCCTCACCTGGTCGCCGGGCCTGAATCCCAACCCGACGCCCGCCAATACCTGGGTGCGCGACACCCTCCTTCCGGTGGTGCGCGACAGGGTGCGCGAGCGGTATGGGCGCGCGACGTTTCCGTACGGCAACTTTCTGAACCAGGACCCGGACTCGCTCGCCCTGGGCTGGGCGACGTATGATGCGCGGCCCCGCTTCGGGACGAACTGGTACGCAATGCGCGGCGGGATGCCGGTGCTCAGCGAGGCTTACAGCAACGACGACTTCGCCAGCCGCGTGGCCTCCACCTACGACTTCGTCCGCGAGCTGCTGAGCGAGGTAGCCCGGTCCCGAGACGCCGTGATCCGCCTGACCGCGGGCCGACCGACCGTGGACTCAGTGGTCGTGCGGTCCACGCTGGGCCCCCCGACGCGCGGCCGGGTGGTTGCCGAGGTCACCGAGCCCGCGGGCGAGGGCAACGGGACGTATGCGCGCCGCCGCCGCACCGGTGTCTTCCGCACGATCGAGATGCCGGTCTTCGACCGCTTCGTGGCGGAGCGGAAGGAAGCCCTGGCGGAGGCGTACCTGATCCCCGACCGACTCGCCGGCGTGGTCGAACTCCTGCGGCAGCAGGGAATCGAGGTGGTGCGGGGGAGCGGCCAGGCATCGCGGCTCGAGCGATTCGTGGTGGACAGCCTACGGCGGGAGGCCCTGTTCGAGGGGCATCGGCCGGTGGTTGCGGAAGGTCATTGGGCGCCATTTGCCGGTGAGGTCCGCTCCGGCTGGTCTCGGGTCAGCACGGCGCAGCCATTGGGGCTCCTTGCGGCGTATCTTCTGGAGCCCGCCTCGGAGGACGGTGTCGTCACCTGGAACCTGCTCGACGCCGAGCTGAAGGCGGGCCATGCCTACCCCATACTCCGTAGCAGGACGGCCGCCGCTGCGGCCGCCTCGCCACCGCGGGAGAACCGATGATCAAGACCGGTGAACCGGCCCCGCCGTTTTCACTGACCGACACCACGGGAAACCGGGTGTCCCTCCAGGACCTGGCCGGACGGGACGTCGTTCTCTACTTCTACCCCAAGGACGACACGCCGGGCTGCACCAAGGAGGCGTGCGGATTCCGCGACGCGTGGACGGAGCTGCGGCAGCTCGGCGTGGAGGTCCTCGGCGTCTCGCCCGATTCGGCCGATTCGCACGCGCGCTTCGCTGAGAAGTACCGGCTGCCCTTCCGGCTGCTCTCAGACCCCGACAAGCACGTCATGGAGGCCTATGACGCGTGGGGCGAGAAGACGCTTTACGGCAAGAAGACGACGGGGGTGATCCGGTCCACGGTCTGGATCGGTCCGGACGGCCGGGTGCGGAGGCACTGGGCACGGGTCTCGGACGCGGAGAAGCATCCGGACCAGGTTCTCGCGGCCCTCAAGGGCGGAGGCTGAGGCGCCCGCCAGGGGCTATATTCCCCATGTCCCGACAGCCATGGATGTCCGCATGACCACCGCTGCCCACACCCGCTCCTTCGTCGTCTGGCTCTGGGAGTGGACCAAGTCCATCGTCGTCGCGCTCGTCGTCTGGTTCTTCCTGCGGACCTTCCTGGTCGAGGCGTTCCGGATTCCGTCGGGGAGCATGGAGA
>DATLHD010000309.1:0-11603 GCA_035540075.1 Gemmatimonadales bacterium | reverse complement strand
CGGAAGGGGCGGGGCTGGCCTCGGAGCGCGGGTGGAGCGGGACACAGGCGGACAGCAGGGGACGGATAAGGAAAGGGCCGAAGGCCCTTAGCAAACCGGTGCCTTCAGCCACTCGGCCACCACTCCAGGCACTTACTGGTCCCAAACTTACCTAAGGCGGACTACTCCTCAAAGCCCCCTCGCTGGAGAGATTTTCTCAGACACTAGGTCGTCTCGGCATGCCGGATCTAGCTGACGGCTCGGGTGCAGTGATAGATCGCCGCGTCGCACCGGGTAAACCCCAGCCGGCTCAGCCCGATTGGGAGTGCTGCTCTGCAGCGAGAGCTTGCGAGCTTCAACCGAGGTCAGGTAGTTTCGCGGGGCAAACCATGTCTGCACCCCGAAGCGGCTCCATGAATGTGAAAGGGGAGGCGGCTCCGGCACCCCGTCCGGAGCGCCCCCCCGGCGGCTACACCATTCTGGTCGTCGATGATGAGGAGGCGGTCCGGCGGCTCGCGTCCCGGATGATCACCTGGATGGGCAATCAGGCGCTCGAAGCACGCCATGGCCGCGAAGCGCTCGCGACCATTGAAGAACACAACGGTCCCATCCACCTCGTCCTCACCGACATCAAGATGCCCGGGATGAACGGAGGGGAGCTGGGCCGCATTATCGAGCAGCGCTGGCCGGGGAAGCCGATCCTCTACATGTCGGGATTCGCCTCGGAGGTCTTCCGGGACGGCCTGCTGGAGCCGGGTGCCCCATTTCTCGCCAAACCCTTCACCCAGGACGACCTCGCCGCACGGGTGCGGGGCATGCTGGAGCCGGACCGCTAGGTCCGCCGGCCTTGCTACTTCAGGTAAGATCCATCACTGCATCGGCTTGCAAATCTGATTAATATCCCCCTCCGGGCGGCGGGTCGGTGGACCATCGTGCACCATTTCGTGCGGGATGGCGGAGACCCGGTACGGCTCCGGGGCAGTAGCCGGGTGTTGCACCGTCTCGGCATTCGAATGGACGTAACTCGTTGCCCGCGTTGGCCGGGGGCCTCTCCATGACAGGCCGGATGGCATGGATGTTGAACCTACGGCAGCCTTCGCTGTCGTGCATCAGGTGGTATTTTGTCGGGGAACACCGATGATAAAAGGGGCACTCGAGGTCGAGACGCCGAAAGTGCCCCTGCCGAGCCCAGGGCTGCCGGGAGCCTCTTTGCGCATCATTTGCCCCACCTACTGGTACCCTCAGCACGCCAACGACACGCAGGCGACCTACGTCCACGACATCAACCGCCATCTGGCGCGTCGTGGCAACAAGGTCACCGTGATCACGCCGGGAGATCGATCCCTCCCCGCCGAAGACAGCTTCGACGGCGTGGACGTGGTCCGGTTCCCCATGGAGCTCCCCTCGGACCTGACCTATGGCCGGGTGGCGCAGGGGAAGGTGAGCCTGCTGGGCCGGTTCGCCCGGCTCGCGGTCATGTCGCACTATATGGAAGCCCAGTACCGAGCGACCGTGTCGGTGGCGCGGGCCCGCGGCGCCGACGTGGTGCACGCGCATTGGGCAATTCCCACTGGCCCGGCCGCCGTGCTGGCCGCGCGCCGTCTCAGGGTGCCATGCGTGATCACCATGCACGGCGGCGACGTGTACGTGAACCCGGAGCAGGGATACGATTTTCCCACTCGATGGTACGTGCGGCCGCCACTCCGCTGGACCCTGCGGCACGCGAACGCTCTCACCGCGATCACCGATGACTGTCGGCAGCACGCCCTGCGCGCCGGGGCGCCGGAGCGGTGCATCCGACTCATCTTCAATGGCACCGATCTGCGCCGCTTCAGTCCATCGCCCAACGGCAAGGGCGTGGATCCGCGCTTCGGGCCGCAGATGATCTTCGCCTGCCGCCAGCTCTTCCCCCGCAAGGGCATCCGGTTTCTGGTCGAGGCCGTCGCGCAGCTCAAGCCGCGCTTCCCCCGGCTCCAGCTGGTACTCGCGGGTGACGGATTCGAGCGCCCGACGCTCGTCCACCTGGCGGAGAAGCTCGGCATCGTTGGTGATGTCCATTTCCTCGGCTGGGTGCCGAACTCGGCGCTGCCGCCGTACTACCGCGCCGCCGCGCTGTCCGTGGTGCCGTCGCTGGAGGAGGGGTTCGGTATCCCCGCCGCCGAGGCCATGGGCTGCGAGGTGCCGGTGGTCGCCAGCGACGCCGGCGGGCTCCCGGAGGTGGTGGAGCATGGCGTCACCGGACTCATCGTGCCGCGGGGCGACACGGACGCGCTGGCCCAGGCGATCGGGTCGCTGCTCGAGGATCCCGAGCGGCGGCAGAGGATGGGCGTTGCCGGGCGGGAGCGGGCGCTCCGGCTCTTCGACTGGGATCGGACCGCGGAGCAGTTCGAGGCACTCTACCGCGAGGTCGGCGCCAAGGTGAGCCGGTGAGCCAGCGGCAGTTCGTCTTCCGGTGGGACGTGGACCACCGCGTTTGCGTCACCGATGGGATTCCCAGGATCCGCGCCGTCTGCCGCGACTTCGGCGTGCCCAACACCTTCTTCGTCAACATGGGGCGTTCCACCAACCTCCGCGAGTGGCTGGGGAAGGGGATGGTCCGCTCGAAGGCCAAGCTCGCCGACAAGGATGCGGTGCACCTGATCCAGAAGACCGGGTGGCCGCGGTTCCTGCTCGAGACCGCGCTGGCCAGGCCCGTCGGGCTCAACTTCGTGCCGGTGCTCCAGGAGCTGCAGCACGAGGGGCACGAGCTCGGTCTCCATGGCGGCATGGATCACGTGATCTGGAGTCGCCGCTTCCACGAGCTGCCCGACGCCGTGCTCCAGGCCGACATGGACGAATCCTACGGCCACTTCGTGCGGAACTTTGGGCGACCCGACGGCTTCACCTCTCCGGGGTTCTATTCCGATGCCCGGGTGATGCGGATGATCGGCCAGATGGGCTTCACCTACGACGGCGATGCGATCGGCGGCGAGCCGCGGCGTGCCACGGCCGATGGAGACACGCTCCGGCACTGGACCATCCCGGTGACGCTCTGCGGCCCCGGGACGGTGCCGTTTCTGGAATACCATGGCGCCCGGCAGACGCCGGAGCGCCAGATGCTGGAGGAGCTGGACCGGCATCTGGAGGGACGGAGTCTGGTGGTGCTGTACGGTCACCCCTGCTACGAGGGCGTGCGCGAGCAGGTCCTGCGCAAGGTGTTCGCGCGCGTCCTGGAGCACGGTTTCCACTTCGTGACCATGCAGGCGCTCGCGGCCCGGCTCGAAACGCGCGTCCCGGTTCGATGATCCGAGTGCTCAGCGTCTTCGGCACCCGGCCGGAGGCGATCAAGATGGCGCCGGTGATCCGCCGCCTCGAGGCCCGGCCCGACCGCTTCGAGAGCGTCATCTGCGTCTCGGCCCAGCACCGCGACATGCTGGACCAGGTGCTGGACGTCTTCGCCCTCCACCCGCAGCACGACCTGGAGATCATGACGCCGGGGCAGTCCCCGGCCGGGGTCGCGGCGCGGGTCCTCGATCGCCTGCCGCCGCTCCTGCGCGAGATCCGACCCGACGTCCTCCTGGTGCAGGGCGACACGATGACGACGTTCGCGGCGTCGTTCGCCGCCTACCTCGAGCGGATCCCGTCCTGCCACGTCGAGGCGGGCCTCCGGACCGGCAACCGCTATCATCCGTTTCCCGAGGAGATGAACCGCGTGCTCACCACGCGGCTCGCCGATCTCCACTTCGCACCCACGACTACCGCGCGCGATCGCCTCCTGGCCGAGGGTGTCCCCGCGGACACCGTTCTCCTCACCGGAAACACGGTGATCGACGCGCTGCTCGCCACCGTCCGCAAGGACTACGGCTTCGTTACGCCCGCGCTCGCCGCGCTCGACCCCCGCTCCCGGCTCGTGCTGGTGACGACCCATCGGCGGGAAAGCTTCGGCGCGCCGCTGCGCAGCACCTGCGCGGCGCTCGCCGATCTCGTGGGCCGCTTTCCCGACATCGAGGTCGTCCTGCCGGTGCACCCCAATCCCAACGTCAAGGCGGCCGTCGAGGAGATCCTCTGTGACACGCCCCGGGTGCACCTGATCGCCCCAGTGGACTACGTCGAGTTCGTCCACCTGATGGCCCGAGCGCACCTGATCCTGACCGACAGCGGCGGCGTGCAGGAAGAGGCTCCCAGCCTGGGCAAGCCGGTGCTGGTCCTGCGGGAGACGACCGAGCGGCCCGAGGGCGTGGACGCCGGAACGGCGGTGGTGGTCGGCACCGACCGTGAGCGGATCGTGGAGACGGCCTCGCGGCTCCTCGACTCGGACGAAGCGTACCAGCGGATGGCCAACGCGGTGAGCCCTTACGGCGACGGCAAGGCGAGTGAGCGCATCGTTGCCGCGCTGGAGCAGCGCTACGGATGAGGCTCCTGGTCACGGGTGGTACCGGCTTCATCGGTTCGCATCTCGCCGAGCACGGGCGTAAGCTGGGCGCGGAAGTGGTGGTGCTCGGTCTGGCCGAGCGGCCGGAGGAGCGGGCCAACGTCGAGCTGCTGCGTCGACAGGGTGTCGAGGTGCTGGCCGGGAGCATCACGGACGCCGAGCTCTGCGGGCGGGCGGTCCGCGGCGCGACCCACGTGTTCCACCTCGCGGTGGCGATGCGGGAGGGCGCGAAGGACGACGAGTTCTTCGAGTCCATCAATCTCGACGGCACCCGCGCTCTGCTGGAGGCCTCCACCAACGCCGGCGTGCGCCGGTTCGTCTACTGCAGCACGATCGGGATCTACGGACACCGGGCCCCCGGCCTCACCCGGGAGGATTCCCCGCTCAAGCCAGGAAACATCTACGAGCGCACCAAGGTCGCGGCCGAGCGCCTGGTGCGGGAAGTGGGGGCGAAGCGCTCGCTGCCGTGGTCCATCCTGCGTCCGGCCGACGTCTACGGCCCCCGCGACCAACGGCTGCTCAAGCTGTTCAAGGGCGTCGCGGCAGGCCGGTTCCCCATGTTCGGCGCGGGCGAGGGACGGCGGCACATGATCTACGTGGACGATGTGGTCTCCGGCTTCTTCCGCGCCTGCGAGCGCGAGAGCGCGCTCGGGGACGCGTTCATCCTGGCGGGGCCGAAGTCATGTACTCTTCGGGAGCTGGTCGAAGAAGTGCGGAAGGCTACCGGCAGCCAGCGGTACGGCTTCCGGCTGCCGCTCAAGCCGATGCTGACGGTCGCCGGGGTGGTGGAGGACGTCTCCCGGAGGCTGGGAGTGGAGCCGCCGATCTATCGCCGTCGGATGGATTTCTTCTGGAGCGACTCGGAGTTCGATACGGCCCGCGCCCGCCAGGCGCTGGACTGGGCGCCGCAGGTGGACCTGCCGGAGGGCATCCGGCGCACGCTGGAAGACTACCGCAGCACGGGGGCTCTCGCCGCATGACCGCCGCACAAACGTCCGCCGCCGAGCCCTGGCAGATCAGCCTGTTCCGGCGCTCGCTCAAGAAGCGGGAGACCATGAAGGCGCTGCTGGACCATCTGCCCCCCGTAGCCGGCCGCACGTGCCTCGAGCTGGGCTGCGGGACTGGGCTCACCTCCTATTTCCTCCGGCAGCGCGGCGGCACCTGGACCAGCTGTGACTTCGAGCGCGATCACGTTCGTTCGGCGCGACAGCTGGTCGGCGAGCGGGTGGTGCAGATCGACGAGAAGACCCTCCCGTTTCCGACCGCGTCGTTCGACGTCGTGGCGGCGATCAACTTCCTCGAGCACATCGAGGACGACGATCGCTTCTTCGCGGAGATGGTCCGCGTGCTGAGGCCGGGTGGCGAGTTCCTCTTCATGGCGCCTAAGGGCGAGCACGGGCGCGCGGGCTTCGCGCTCAAGCGGGTACTGGGCTTCACGGCGGACCAGGAAGGCTTCGGCCACGCCCGCGACGGCTATCCTCCCGCGGCCGTGCGCGCCCTCATGCAGCGGCATGGTCTCACCGTGCGGAGCGTGGACAGCTACTGCCGGGTCTTCACCGAGTCGCTGGAGGACCTGCTCAACTTCGCCTACCACCGCAAGGCCACGAAGGACAAGCAGCCCTCGGAGCAGGACTTCCACGGCGACACCGCGCCCATGTCGGCGGAGGCGCTGAACAAGGTGGGCACCGCGTACAAGGTGTACTCGGCGATCTATCCCGCGCTCCGCGCGTGGACCATGCTGGACCGGCTGATTCCGTTCTCCCCGGGCTACATGATGGTGGCCCGGGCCTACAAGGCGGCCTGACCATGTGCGGCATCGTCGGCCGGGTGAGTCCGGCGCCGGTGGGGGAGCTGGAGATTCGCCGCATGTGCGACGCGATCCGGCACCGCGGCCCCGACGACTGGGGCGTGTTCACCGAGAACGGCACCGGCCTGGGCGCACGCCGGCTCAGTATCATCGACATCGCCGGCGGTCACCAGCCGCTGACCAACGAAGACGGCAGCGTGGTGGTGGTGATGAACGGGGAGATCTACAACTACCCCGAGCTCCGCCCGGAGCTGGAGGCGCAGGGCCACCGCTTCCGCACCCGCAGCGACACCGAGGTCCTGGTCCATCTCTACGAGCAGCATGGCGAGGGCATGCTGCGCCGGCTGCGCGGAATGTTCGGCTTCGCAATCTGGGACCGGAACCGCCGCCGGCTCCTGCTCGGCCGCGACCACTTCGGCCAGAAGCCGCTCTTCTATACCGAATCCCAGGGCCGCCTGACCTTCGCCTCGGAGGTGAAGGCCCTCCTGGCCGACGACCCGAGCCTGGCGGAGCTGTCGCCGCACGCGCTCGATCAGTACCTCACCCTTCGATTCGTGCAGCCGCCCGAGACGTTCTTTCCGCGTATCCGCGCCCTGCCGCCGGCGCACTACATGGTGTGGGAGGACGGTCGCGCGCGAATCGAGCGCTACTGGCAGCTCACCTACGGGCCCAAGTGGAGTGAAGGCGAGGCGGAGCTGCTGGAGCGGACCGACGCACTCCTGGCGGAAACGGTCACCGCGCACCTGCTGAGCGACGTGCCCGTCGGCGCGTTCCTCAGCGGCGGGCTCGACTCCACCCTGGTGGCGTCCTACGCCGCGCGCGTACTGGGAACCGAGCTGCGCACCTTCTCCATGGGCATCCCGTACCGCGACCTGAACGAGCTGCCGGCGGCCGCGGCCGTCGCGGCTCGCTATGGGACCCGGCACTTCGCGGAGGAAGTCACGCCGACGGTGGTGCGCGACCTGCCGCGACTGGTCGCCGCGCTCGACGAGCCCGCGGACCCGCTCTCCATGTGCCTGCTGCACCTGGCGAAGATGACCGCGCGCGAGGTGAAGGTGGTGCTGGGGGGCGACGGCGGCGACGAGCTGTTCGGCGGCTATGACCGCTACTCGGCCGACCGGTGGCTCGACCTCTACCGGAGCGTGCCCTCGGTGGTGCGCGATCTGGTCTCCAGCCAGGTACTCGGTCGATTGCCGGACCAGTTCACCTTCAAGAGCGTCACCCACAAGCTCCGCTGGGTCGACCAGATGGCCCGGAAGACCGGGGGTGAGCGCTACTCGGAGAGCATGCAGTTCTTCTGGTTCAACGAGGCCCACCGATTAGAGCTGTACACGCCGGAGTTCCGACGCCGGTTGGGGAACAGCCGGCCGGACGCCTGCATCCTCGACCTCTTCGCGAGCGCGCCGGCCGAAGAGCCGGTAGACCGGATGATGTACGTGGATGTGGCCTCGCGACTGCCGGGCCAGTCGCTGATGATCCTCGACCGGGCGACCATGGCCTACAGCCTGGAGTCGCGGTCACCGTTCCTGGATGTGCGCTTCGCCGAGTTCATGGCCCGGGTACCCACTGGGCTCAAGATACGCGGGCGGAGTCTCCGGTACCTCGAGCGGAAGCTGGCGGAGCGGTATCTCCCACCCGAGGTGCTGGCCCGGAAGAAGCAGGGGTTCGCGTCGCCGCTCATGTACATCCTGAACGACGAAGTGCGCCGGCTGGCGCCCCGGCTGCTGCACGGCAGTGAGCTCGCCCGCGACGGGTATCTGCGCGGGGAGCGCGTCGCCCAGCTGGTGGGCGAGCACCTGGAAGGCCGTCGCGACCACGGGAACCGGATCTGGCTGCTGCTGACGGCCGAAGTCTGGTACCGCCACTTCATCGGACGCCGCTCGGCCGAGGATCTGGAGGCGGAGCTGGCGGAGGCGGGGGGAGGCGCCGCACCCCGGGTGGCGGCCGCGGCGAGCCAGCGTTAGGGGAGGCAGCCGGTCCCGGCGAGGCTGATCAGGGCGGTTGCGATTCCAAAGGGCGGAAGCACGGCATCCACCTGGCCGGTCGCTATGGTGGCCGCCGGCATGGAGAACGATCTCGAGGTGGCCTGGTCCTGCACCAGCACTACGCCTCCGGCGACACTGATCGCGCCGGCGCCCGCCGCACCGTCCACATTTCCCCCCGATAACACGACGGCTACCACCCGGTCGCGATAGACCGATGCGGCCGAGGCGAACAGGGGATCGGCCGCCGAATGCGTGTGGTGGACGAGACTCCCACCCCTGAGGGCGAACGTCCGGTTCGCCGTGAGCACGAGGTGCCGATCCGGAGGGGCGACGTAGATGGTGCCGGCGCGAGGCCGCTCACCAGGGACCGCGGTCTTCACCCGGAGAGGGGTCCGCGTTCGGAGCAGGTCGACGAGGATCTCGGGGACCTGCAGCGTTCGATGGAGGACGACGGCGATCGGAACGGGGAAGTCCGCGGGGAGCCCGGAGAAGATCGCTTCCAGTGCCTCGAAACCGCCCGAAGAGGCCGCGACCACTATGAGGTCGAACGGGGCGTGGGACCGTCGGGGCACGACGGTGCCCGGCTCAGCGTGACCGTCTTCCATCTCGACGTCCATGACCCGGCAACGACGGCCGGCGCAGGAGGGATCTCAGGAGGAATGTAGCCGGTCAGCCGGCGGGTGCCGAGACGCCGCTTAACGGAGTGCTCTGGGTGGGCGGCAGCGATGGCGGCGCGGTTGCAGACGCGCCAGCTTGTCGGCCGTGGATCTGGTGGCGCTCGGTCACCCGAACTGCGAGGCGATGGAGCGGCGCGAATGGATCCCGAGCTTCGTGAAGATATTCTCGACATGATGCCGCACGGTGTGCGGGCTCACGTCGAGCTGATCGGCGATTTCCCTGTTCGTCGCTCGGCGCGCGAGCAGACGCGCGATCTGCGCCTCACGCCTGGTCAGCCCGAACCGTCCGAGTGTCAGCTCCGCCGCGACCTCGCGGTCACCCGCGAGACGCATGGTGACTCCCACCTTGAGCGCCGGGAGCAGCAGTCGGAGCAGCGTTCCCGCAGCATGTCTTGGACTCGCCCGACGCGAACGAACGGACGTCTCGACGTTGCTGTACGAGATGCACAGCGCGGTGTGTCCGTCGGCGACGGACCAGTCGATGTTCTCGCTGTCGTACATCCGGCCGGGCGTGAGGACCTCGCCGAGGAAGGCCGAGCGCCGCAGCGCCGCCGGCTCCCCAGTGGTCGCCCGCCAGAATGCACGGAGCCGGCTCCACACCTCAGCTCTCGACCGCAGCCGCTCGCGCTCCGCCTTCTGAAGCCAGGGATCCGGCGGCAGATCCGGCAGCCTGCCGAAGAGCGTCTGGATGGCACGTTCCTGCTTCGCCGCCAGGTTTATGGAATGGACGTGCATCGGCACGCCGGCGCGGGGCAACCCGAACACGACGTGATCGCCATCGAGGAGTTCCGCGACTGACGACTCGACGGCGAGACACCAGTCGTCGCAGCGCTGGTGCGCGAGGGGCGACAGGATCGTGGTCAGCGCACGATCGAGCCGCTGGAGATCCACTTGTCGCATCGCCAGGCCCATGGCGGCGACCCTCCGCATATAGGACGGTTCGTCCGATCCCAACGTATCGCGGCGTGCTCATTATCTCAATGCCGATGCGCCACGCCGCGGGCATCGGTCGCGGTAGTCCAGTGCGGTGATCCAGTACGGCAATCCGAAGCGGAGGGACTGATGCAGCACCACACGATCATCGGCGGAGGTGGCACTCGGCTCCACCTCGTCGAAGCAGGAGACCCACGCGGTCCATCGATCCTGTTTCTCCACGGCTGCTCCCAGAGCTGGCTCACCTGGGATCGGCAGATGCGCTCCGACCTCGCGCGCCGGTACCGCCTCGTCGCCATGGACCTGCGTGGCCACGGCTCGTCGGAGCGGCCGCTCGAGGGCTACGATGACTCGAGGCTGTGGGCGGCCGACGTCGACGCCGCCATTCGGGAGCTGGAACTCGACCGACCGATTCTCTGCGGCTGGTCATACGGGCCGCTCGTCATCCTCGACTACATCCGGCACTACGGCGAGGAGCGGATCGGCGGGATTCAGCTCGTGGGCGCCGTCACGAAGCTCGGCAGCGAAGCGGCCGCGGCGGTGCTCTCGGCGGAGTTCCTTGCCCTCCTGCCCGGGCTCTTCTCGAGTGACGTGGGCGAGAGCGTGCGCGGCCTCGAGTCTCTGCGGCACTTGTGCTTCGTCCGCGAGCCGGAGGCGTCGGATCTCTACACGATGCTGGGCTTCAGCGTGTCCGTGCCGCCGTTCGTCCGTCAGGCGCTGCTGACGCGCGTCGTCGACAACGACGACCTCCTGCCGACCATCGTGAAGCCCGTATTGATCACGCATGGCGCGCTCGACGCGGTCGTCAGACAGGAGATCGTCGCGCAACACCGCGCGGGGCTACCGCACGCGCAGGTTGACATCATGCCGGACGCAGGTCATGCCGCGTTCTGGGACGATGCCGCACAGTTCAACCGGCGCCTCGGTGCATTCCGTGAAGAGGTTGCGAGGAGCGGCGGGTCGTACGTGGCGGCTGGCGGCGCTTCCTAACGGATAGAGTGAGCTGCAAGGGCATCTACGCGCGCCGTCAGCCTCAGGCGCATGTTAGGCGGCGACATCTGACCTACGCTCCGGAGTTAGGTACTGTTAGGTACTTTCTGTCGGAAAGGCCACCCATTTCAGGTGGCCCTTCAACCTAGTAAGTAGGTGGCTGACGCTCCCACCGTCGTCAGGGTGGCCCTGGCCGCGAACGAACTCGGTGAGGGTCAACGGTGCCTTGTTGGGTGCATCGACATGAATGTCGTGGTCATTGGCAGTGGGGTGGTCGGTGTTACAACGGCCTATGTCCTGCGGCGCCGAGGACATGATGTTACGGTGATTGATCGCGCAGAGGGGCCCGGCCTGGAGACCAGCTTCGCCAACGCTGGGCTGCTGACCCCCGGCATGGCCGAACCATGGAATGTACCGGGAAGTTGGCGTGTCCTGCTCAGCTCGATTGGCCGGTCGGATGCCGCCCTGCAACTGCGCCTGTGGGCATTGCCGGGCCTGGTGCGCTGGGGCACCACCTTTTTGCTGAATTCACGGCGGCAGCCCTTCGAGCGCAACGCGCTCAGCAACTTGCGTCTTGCCCTATACTCGCTCGAGATCATGGAGTGTTTGCGGCAGGAAACGGGCCTTGAGTATGGTCGCGCGGCAAGAGGCACCTTGCGGCTGTTTCGCGATCAGGCCGCGTTGAATCGAGCCGGCACCGCAGCGCGTCGGCGGGAAGTCGATGGCTTGAGCGTTCGAACGCTGTCGACAGCGGATGTGGTGGAGATCGAACCGGCGCTCGCGCCTATTGCGAGGCTGCTGGCCGGCGCTCTGCACTACGC
>DATLHD010000308.1:0-3742 GCA_035540075.1 Gemmatimonadales bacterium | reverse complement strand
GCCATCCGCCGATCGAGGTCAGTGTCGCCTGATGTCCGAGGGTCCAGATGACGCTCGTGGCCATCGAGGCCACCAGCAGGACCGCGAGCGATGCCGCGACCGCCATCGACCGGCGCGTCGCCAGGAAACGGCGGCGGGCCGGCTGCATCGAGGGGACAGGGATCAGACGGGGGACCGCGACATGTCGCATCACCCGGTTGGCAAGGTCCGGGGCGGGAGACAGGAGCTGCAGGGCAGCGAGTTGCTCGTCCAGGGCCCGCTCGGCGTCCGCGCGGGCCTGGCACTCGAGGCAGATCTCGAGGTGGCGCGCGCGGTCGGAGTCGAGGCCGGCAGCCAGCCAGGCGTCGAACTCATCGGGGGTCAGGTGCGGGCCGAAACCGGCGGTCATAAGTGGACCCTCCTACGGCCAGGGTACGGGGAATGTTTCATTCTTTTAGATGCGCCAGCGCGACGCGCAGCTCGTTGCGGGCGCGATGGATATAGGTCTTCACGGTGCCCAGCGGCAGGTCCAGGATCTCGGCGATCTCCTCGTAGGCCCGTCCCTCCACGTGGCGGAGCAGGATGCAGGAGCGGTATTCCGGCCGGAGCAGGCCGATGGCCGCCTCGATCTCGCTCCCCAGCTCCTTGGCCTCGACGGTGTCGAGCGGCGACTCCTGCCGGGCCCCGATCTGGAGGGCGGTGGCCTGCATCGCCTCCGGCGTCTCCGCGTGGGGCGAGCCGTCCAGCGACAGGGTATCGAGCTCGCGGCGCCGCAGGTGATCGATGGCGGCGTTGTTGGCGATCTTGAAGATCCAGGACGAGAACTTGAACTCGGGCCGGTACGACTCGATGGCGTTGAGCGCCTTGATGAAGGTCTCCTGAGAAAGGTCCTCGGCCAGCTCCCGGTCGCGCACCATCCGGAACAGCAGCGCGAACACCGGGCGCTCATACCGGCGAATGAGCTCCCGATAGGCCGCCTCGCGGCCCGATCGGGCGAGCAGCACGACTTCCTGATCGGTGAGTCGCGCCCACTCGGGCGCGTCAGTCACGCGGGGTTCGCCTTGCCAAGAATCTCGTCCCAGCGCTACATTCTGCGGCTATGTTAGCCTCGGAGCGTGAGTTACCGGTCTCCGGCGGTCCCGGGAAGCGGGCCTATGTGCGGGAGATGTTCACCGCCATCGCGCCGACCTACGATCGCCTGAACCGAATCATCAGCCTCCGCTTCGACCAGCGCTGGCGGCGGTATGCGGTGCGGCGGCTGGGCTGGGAGCGCCGCCCGGCCGGGGTCTATCTGGATCTCTGCGCCGGAACCCTGGACTTCGGCGCGACGCTGGTCCGGCAACCCGGCTTTGCCGGACGGGTGGTGGGTGCGGATTTCGTCTCCGCGATGCTTCGCCTCGGCCGGGGGAAATCCTCCCGGATCGCGCCGGTGACGGCGGACGCCCTCGACCTGCCGTTTCCCGATGCCAGCTTCGACGGAGCGATGGTCGGCTGGGGCGTCCGTAACCTGGCCGACCTCGACGCCGGCCTGGCCGAGGCTGCGCGAGTGCTCCGGCCCGGCGCCCGTCTGGTCATCCTCGAGATGACGCTCCCACCCGACCCGCGATTGCGTGCGGTGTACCAGGTGTACTTTCGACGGGTGCTGCCCCGCATCGGCCGGCTGATTTCCAAACATACGACCGCCTACACCTGGCTACCAGAGTCCACCCAGGCGGTCCCGCCGCCCGCCGAGCTCGCGCGGCGACTCACGAACAGCGGCTTCACCGATGTGCGCTGGCGCCTGTTCTTCGGCGGCGTATGCGCACTCCATGTCGGGACCAGGAGCTGACGACCCTTGGCTCTCTCCAACCTCCGCGAATTCCTCACCGCCATCGAACAGCTCGGCGAGCTGGCACGGGTCACCCACCCGGTGCGCGCGAGGCTGGAGATCGCGGAGATCGCCGACCGGTGCATGAAGAACCCCGGCGGCGGCCCCGCGCTCCTGTTCGAGCACGTGCTGCTGGAGGACGGACGGCGGAGCCCGCACCCGGTCGCCATCAACCTCTACGGCTCTCTTCGGCGAATGTGTCTCGCGCTCGGCGTGGACGACCTCGACGCCATCGGCGGCCGGATCTCGGAGCTGCTCAATCTCAAGGTGCCCGAGGGACTCTTCGGAAAGCTGGCGATGCTCCCCAAGCTGGCGGAGATGGGCAAGTTCCCGCCCAAGGTGCGCGGCGGCCGGGCGCCCTGCCACGAGGTGGTGCTCCGCGGCGACGCGGTCAATCTCGACCAGATCCCCTTCCTCACCACCTGGCCGGGCGACGGCGGCCGATACATCACCCTCCCGATGGTGATCACCACCGACCCGGCGCGCGGCATCCGCAACGTCGGGATGTACCGGGTCCAGGTGCTCGGGCGGAACACGCTCGCCATGCACTGGCAGCGCCACAAGGTCGGGGCGGCGCACTGGCGTGACATGGCCGCGCGGGGGGAGCGGATGCCGGTCGTCATCGCACTGGGCGGCGATCCGGCCAGCATCTACGCCGGCTCCGCTCCGCTGCCGCCCACCATCGACGAGTTTCTCTTCGCCGGCTTCCTCCGGCGCGAGCCGGTCGAGCTGGTGCGCGCGATCACCTGCGAGCTCGAGGTGCCGGCCGAGGCGGAGATCGTCCTCGAGGGGTACATCGACCCCGCCGAGCCGCTGGTGCTGGAGGGCCCCTTCGGCGACCACACCGGCTTCTACTCCCTGGCCGACTACTATCCCCAGGTCCACGTCACGGCGATCACCGCCCGGCGGGATCCGATCTACCCCGCGACGCTGGTGGGCCGTCCCCCGATGGAAGACTTCTACCTGGGGCACGCGACCGAGCGGATCTTCCTTCCCCTCCTCAAGCTCACGGTGCCCGAGATCGTGGACTACCACATGCCGCCGGCGGGGATCTTCCACAACCTGGTCTTCGTCTCGATCGACAAGCAGTATCCGGGGCAGGCGTACAAGGTCATGAACGCGCTCTGGGGGCAGGGGCTCATGTCGCTGGCCAAGGTCCTGGTCGTCGTGGACAAGGAGGTCAGCGTCCGCGACCCCGACGAGGCCTGGTGGGTCGCGCTCAACAACATCGACCCCGAGCGCGACGTGCGCTTCACCATGGGCCCGGTCGACGTCCTCGATCACTCCAGCCGAGCCTTCACCTACGGCAGCAAGATGGGGATCGACGCGACCCGGAAGTGGAAGGAAGAGGGGTTCGATCGGCCCTGGCCGGACCTGATCACCATGGATGCGGAAACCCGGCAGCGGGTGGACGCGATGTGGAATCAGCTCGGGATTCGGCTGCCCCAGGTGCCACGGGGGCAGCCGTGAGCGGGCCGGTCACCGCGCCGCGCGAGGGCCAGACCTTCGGAGGCGAGTCGCTCGCGGTCCGCTACGCCAACTTCGTGCGGCTGCCTCACACGGTCTTCGCGCTGCCCTTCGCCCTGCTCGGCGTGCTGGCCGCGTCGCGCCGGGTGCCGGTGACGCCGCGCGCGGTCCTCCTGGTGGTGCTGGCCTTCACCGCGGCGCGTTGGGCGGCGATGGGCTTCAACCGCATCGCCGACCGCGCCTTCGATGCGCGGAATCCGCGGACCCGGAACCGCGAGCTGCCCCGCGGCGCGCTCAGCCTGACCCAGGCGTGGGTCTCGGTGCTCCTCGCCGGCGTCGTGTTCGTGGGCTCGGCGGCGCTGCTCAACCCGCTCTGTCTTGCGCTCAGTCCCCTGGCGCTCGCCTGGGTGCTGGGCTACAGCCTGTCCA
>DATLHD010000307.1:0-2353 GCA_035540075.1 Gemmatimonadales bacterium | reverse complement strand
CCCACGGCCAGCGCCACCGCGCCGAGAATCAGCGTGAACGCGGCGGTCACGATCTCCTCCGCCACACCCACCTGCTGGAGCGCCATGAACAGCGCGATGACGATGACGGCGCCCTTGGCGATCTTCGCCACCGTGGGCACGCCCGCCACCCCGCCCGCCGAAGCGAGGATCAGGCCGCGGACGAACTCTCCCACGATCATGCCGAGGATGATGATCACGATCGCGGCGATGAGCGTGGGGATGAACGCGAGCATCATCCCGAACATCTGGTTGATGCTCTCCAGTCCCAGCGCGGTGCTGGCGAGCAGGATCACCACCAGCATCACGAGCCAGAAGACGAGCTTGGCGAGGGCGCGGACCGGGTCCAGCCTGGAGCCCGTGCGTCCCACCACCTCATCCAGGCCGCCCGCCGCCGCCATCCGGTTGAAGTCCACCTTCTTGAGCGTGTCGTCCGCCCATCGCTGGACCTGGCGAGCCAGGAAGTAGCCGGTCAGCATGATGACGGCCGCGCCGACCAGCGCGGGCACCACGTTGCCGATCTGCTCCGCGCCGATGAGGAGACGCTCATAGAGTTCGTTCACGGCGACACCTCGATCACGAGTTTCCCGGTCTGCTCACCCCGCTGCATCCGCGCGTACGCCGCGGCGCCCTCCGCGAGCGGCACCACGCTGTCCACCACCGGCCAGAGCCGGCCTTCGTGCGCCAGCCGGACGATCTCTGCGAACTCGCGGTGCGTGCCCATCGTGGAGCCCAGGATGCTCCACTGATGCCAGAACAGCCGACGCAGGTCCAGGGACACCTGGGGCCCGGTCGTGGCGCCGCACACCACCAGCCGCCCGCCACGCCGGAGCGCCCGCTGGGAATTGATCCAGGTGGCCTCACCCACGCAGTCCACCACCACGTCGGCGCCCCGGCCACCCGTCTCACGGCGCACCTCCGACACCACGTCGGCACTGCGGTGGTTCACGCCGAGGGTCGCGCCGAGTCGCGCGGCGGTCTCGAGCTTGTCGTCGGAGCCGCTGGTGACGATGGCGCGCGCCCCGAGCAGCACGGCGATCTGGAGGGCCGCCATCCCCACGCCGCCCCCGACCCCCCAGATCAACACCGTCTCGCCGGCGTGCAGCATCGCGCGGGCGGTCAGCATGTGCCAGACGGTGAGTGTCGCGAGCGGGAACGCGGCCGCCTCGGACCACGACATGCCGTCGGGTACGCGCCCCAGGTTCGCGGCCGGGACCACGACCAGCTCCGCGGCGGTGCCCGGCAGATGCTCGCCGAGGATTCCGAAGCTGGAGCAGAGCGACTCTTCACCCGCCTCGCAGGCCGCGCAGTGGCCGCACGAAATCCCGGGAGTGATCAGCACCCGGTCGCCGGGGCGCCAGTCGCGCACCCCCGGACCCACCGCTTCGACCTCGCCCGCGCCGTCCGACCCGACCACGTGCGGAAACGCCGGCTTGACGTTGGGAAGGCCCCCGGTCATCCACAGGTCGATGCGGTTGAGCGCGGCGCAGCGGACCCGGATCAGCACATCGTCATCGGCCCGGAGCGCGGGTGGAGGCACCTCCAGCATTGCCAGGTGCTCCAGTCCGCCGATGCCCGTGAGTGTGAGGGCCTTCATCGGTGCCGGAGTCGGCGCCTATGCTAGAAGGCCGGGCTCAGGACGTGCTCGCCGGGACGGAGCGTCACCTGGGCCGGTGTCGCCTCGGCCGCGAGCGATCGCACGAAGAGCCGGAACTGCGCCTTACCCTTCGTCGCATCGGTGAGACGCCCCACCACGTAGGCCATCCGGCGACCATCGCGCGAGACCGCGAGGCCGCTGATCGGCTCGTCCGTCTCCAGCACCGTCTGCGGCTCCCCCTCGATGCCGGCCAGTCGCACCAGCCGGGATCCCTTGCCCCGCTCCACGACGTAGATCAGGTCTCCGTTCGGCAGGAAGCGCGGCTGCGAATCACGCTGTCCCGTCCGGGTGATCCGCCGCGCCGAGCCGCCGTCCACCGGCATCACGTAGATCTCCTGGTCGCCGTCGCGGGTTGAGACGAACGCGATCCTGCGTCCGTCGGCGGAGATCGACGGCGAGTGGTTGCCGCCGGGCTCCGCGGTGAGCGCCTGCGCCGGACGGCCGTCGGGACGGAGCACGTAGAGCTGAGGCTGACCGCCCTGGCGCGTGAAGGTGTACACCAGTCGGGTGCCGTCCGGGGTCCAGACCGGCTCGCCTTCGCGGCCGGGGTCGGTGGTGAGCCGCTGGAGGTTGCTGCCGTCGGCGTCCGTGAGGTAGAGGTCGTAGCTGCCCTCGCGATCGGAGCTGAAGGCGATGCGAGTGCGGTCGGGGGAAAGGGCAGGCTGGATGTTCGCGAAG
>DATLHD010000306.1:0-7151 GCA_035540075.1 Gemmatimonadales bacterium | reverse complement strand
TGGAGCCAGCGATCCGCCCAGGAGAGCCGGAGTCCGTCCCGGTCGTCGGTGGCGGCATCGGCAAAGCGCCTCCGCAGCCGCTCGTACAGCGGACCCAGCTGCGACGACCTGGGACCCTTGGCCTTCACGATGGTGTAGCGGGGCGACGACTCCACCAGCTGAGATACCGTTACCCCAGACGTGGCAAGGAGATGCAAGATCAAGGCCACCCCCAGCGGTGCATCGCGTCCGATGTGCAGAGCAGGGTACATCACCCCGCCGTTCCCCTCGCCGCCGATCACCGCGCCGCGCTCTCGTATCGCCCGGGCGACGTTGGCCTCGCCGACCGGCGCGCGTTCCAGGGTGGCCCCGACTGCGCGTGCCGCATCCTCAACCACCAAGCTGGTCGAAAGGTTCGCGACCACGGTCGGCGGCGCACCGGGTTTGCCGCGTCCGTCCAACACCGCGCGGACCGCAAACGCCAGCGTGTAGTCCTCGCCGATCGCCCTGCCGTTCCCATCCACGACCGCCAGGCGGTCCACGTCGGGGTCCACGGCGAAACCGAGGTCGGCGCCGCTCTCCCGGACCAGCCGGCCGAGGTCGCCGAGATTCTCCGGCACCGGCTCGGGCGCCCGCGGAAAGCGCCCGTCGGGCTCCAGGTTGATGCCGCTCACCCGGCAGCCGAGCCGCTCGAGCAGGGGCAGGATGGTGCCCGCGCCCGCGCCCCGAACGCAGTCGAGCGCAACATGGAAGCGCCGGCCGCGGATGGCGGCGACGTCGATCACCGGGAGGCCGAGGACGGCGTCGAGGTGCCGGGACACGGCCTCCGAGTCCTCCCGCAGCTCCCCGATCCCGTCCCACCCCGCTCGCTCGGGCCCCTGCTCCGCGAGGGCTCGCACCCGCTCGCCCGCGGCCGCGTCGAGAAAGATCCCGTCCGGGCCGACGAACTTGAGAGCGTTCCACTCGATAGGGTTGTGACTCGCCGTCAGGATGAGGCCGGCGCCGGCGTGGTGGTGCTCCACCGCGAGCTGCACCGTCGGCGTCGGAACGACGCCGAGGTCCACGACGTCCACCCCCACGGACATGAGACCTGCCGCCGCGGCGTGGGCGAACATCGGCCCGCTGGTCCTCGCGTCACGGCCGAGCACGACGGCAGGGCGGCTCCCGCCGGTCCCCCCCGACCGGGCCCAGGCGCCGAGAGCCGCGGCATGACGCGCCACCAGCTCCGGCGTAAGGTCGGTCCCCACGTGTCCCCGCATCCCGGAGACGCTGATCATGAGGGTGTCGGACATGATGGCGAGTGCCGCTCAGCGGCCGATGGGGAGCGGGGTGACGTCGCGAAACGCGGTGGTGAACGCGTCCACGACCTCGGGATCGAAGTGCGTGCCCGCGCAGCGGTGCAGCTCGTCGAAGGCCTCGGTCGGGGTCCGAGGGAGCCTGTACGCGCGGCTCGTGGTCATCGCATCGAAGGCATCCACCACCGCGACGATGCGGGCCTCCCGCGGGATCCGGTCGCCGCTGAGACCGTCGGGAAAACCGCACCCGTCCAGCCGCTCGTGATGGGAGCGTACGATGCGGAGCACCATGGGTGACTCGTTCAGGAAGGGCGACAGGATCTTCTCCCCGAGGGCGGTGTGCTCCTTGACGTGCTCGAACTCCGCGGGCGTGAGCGCGCCCGGCTTGTTCAGGATGGCCTCGCGGGTGCCGATCTTGCCAATGTCGTGCAGCTCCGCGCCGAGTCGGATGTACTCGAGGAGCTCGCCCACGTAGCCGAGGTGCATCGCCGTCTTCTGGGCGTATCGGGCCACCCGCGACGAGTGCCCGCTGGTGTACGCGTCCTTGGCCTCGAGGGCGTGCACCAGCGTCTGCACGCCGTTGATCAGCGATTCCTTGTTCCGGCGGTCCAGCTCCCGGACCCGGCCCTCGAGGTTCTTCTGGTAGAACCGGTTCTGGAGCACGAGCTGGCGCTTCTCCAGCGCCTTGTCCACCCGCGCCCGGACCTCCTCCATGACCACCGGCTTCGAGATGTAATCCAGCGCCCCGATCTGCAGGCACTCGACCGCCGTGGTCACGTCGGCCACGCCGGTGAGCATGATGACGGCCATGTCGGGATACCGCCGGAGGGCTTCCCGCAGGAAGGTGACCCCGTCCATCTCCGCCATGTGCACGTCGGAGATGCAAAGCGGGATCTCGCCCTCGCGCTCGAGAATGGCGAGAGCCTCCGCGCCGGAGCCCGCTTCGATGGTCGCGAGGCCGTGGCCCTGGATGACCCGAGTCAGCGCATGGCGCACCGTCCCGTCATCGTCCACGACCAGACAGCGGGCGGTCGCTCCCGCGCTTCCGGGTTGGTTCACGCCGGGAAAGTAAGGCGTCCTCCACGGCGCTTCAACCGACCGGAACGCCTTGCCGCCCCCCCGCGCTGGCCGTTACGCTTCTGCTCTTCCTCCTTCGGCCGGCCTTCCATGACCCGGATTCTCCCCGACGACGACCAGCATGGCTTCGCGACCCGCGCGGTGCACGCCGGGCAGGTGGTCGATCCCCTGGCCGGCGCGGTGATGACGCCTATCTACCAGACCTCCACCTACGTGCAGGAGGGACTCGGCCGCCACCGCGGCTACGAGTACGCGCGGACCCAGAACCCCACTCGCGAGGCCCTCGAGCGCAACGTGGCCAGTCTCGAGGATGGGCGGCACGGCTTCGCCTTCGGCTCCGGGCTGGCCTCGCTGGACGCGGTGCTGAAGCTCCTTCGCGCGGGCGACCACGTCGTCTGCGGCGACAACGTCTACGGCGGTACCCAGCGGCTGATGGAACAGATCTACGCCGGACTCGGGCTGACGTTCACCTTCGTGGACATGCGCGAGGTGGCCAACGTAGAGCGCGCCCTCACGCCCGCCACCCGCGTGGTGTACTGCGAGACGCCCACCAACCCGATGATGAACCTGGTGGACCTCGCCGCGCTCGGCGACCTGACCCAGGCGCACGGCTACCTCTTCGTGGTGGACAACACCTTCGCCACACCGTTCTTCCAGCGTCCGTTGGAGCATGGCGCGGACATCGTGCTCCACTCCACCACCAAGTATCTCAACGGTCATAGCGACATGGTGGGCGGCCTGCTGGTGACGTCGCGCGACGACCTTGCGGAGCGTCTCGGTTTCATCCAGAACGCCGCCGGCGCGGTGCCGGGGCCGATGGACTGCTGGCTGGCGCTGCGCGGTATCAAGACCCTGCCCCTCCGCATGCGTCAGCACGACGCCAACGGCCGCCGGATCGCGGAGTGGCTCGCCACGCGGAAGGACGTTCCCAGGGTCTACTACCCCGGACTCCCCTCGCATCCGCAGCACGAGCTCGCCTGCCGGCAGATGCGCGGCTTCGGCGGAATGATCTCGATCGAGCTCGGCGATCCGGCACGCGCCCGCCGGGTGGTCGAGCGGACGAAGGTCTTCGCCCTCGCCGAGTCGCTGGGGGGCGTGGAGAGCCTGATCGGCCATCCGGCGACCATGACCCACGCCGCGGTCCCGGTAGCGATGCGGCAGGCGATGGGGCTCTCCGACAGCCTGGTCCGGCTGAGCTGCGGCGTCGAGGACGCGGAAGACCTGATCGCGGACTTGGACCAGGCGCTGGCGGGGTAGGGCCGTCATCCCGAGCGAGCGTCATCCCGAGCGAAGCGAGGGGCCCTGCTCGCACATGGCTAGATCCCTCGCCTCGCTCGGGATGACAAATCGTGCCAATTTGAAACATGCGGGCCGAAGTCCCGTAAATGCAGCATCCCCAACCCCGAGCGACCCATGACGTCCCTCCCAGCTCCCCGTCCCCGCCGCACCTTCCCGGAGATCTCCGCGGTCTCCTGGGAGCACCCGGCCGATCGCGCCGCCCTCCAGGCGCTCCGCGCCGTGCCCGGGGTGGACGAGGTGATCCGCAAGGTCCTCGCGCTGCTCGGCGGCGAGCGTGGGGTGCGGCTCCTCTTTCAGGGCAACGCGATCCGGATTGGGCCGACGCAGTTCCCCCGGCTCTGGCACCTCCACACCGAGGTCACCACCACGTTCGACTGGCCCGACGTGCCCGAGGTGTACGTCTCCCAGACGCCCTTCTTCAATGCCGGCGCCTACGGGCTCGACAAGCCGTTCATCGTCGTCCATTCGGCGGCGATCGAGCTGCTCGACGACGACGAGCTGCGGGTCCTCATGGCCCACGAGCTGGGCCCTGTGATGAGCGGTCACGCGCTCTACCGCACCATCGCCGCCGTGCTCGCACTGATCAGTCTCGGCGCGCTGCCGATGCTCGCGAGTCTCGTCGTGCTCCCGGTCCGGCTGGCGTTTCTCGAGTGGTCCCGCAAGTCCGAGCTCTCGGCCGACCGCGCCGGGCTCCTCGGCGGGCAGGACGTGGCGGTCGCGCAGCGGGTGGACATGAAGATGGCCGGCGGCGGCCGGGGCGAGGCGTTCGCGGGACAGCTCAACGTGGAAGCCTTCATGCAGCAGGCCCACGAGTACGCGGCGAGCGGCGAGGGGCTGGACGTGGTGTACAAGGTGCTGAGTACGCTTGCGCTCACCCATCCGATGCACACCGTGCGCGCCGCCGAGCTCCAGCGATGGGTCGCTTCGGGCGACTACGATCGCATCCTCCGCGGCGAGTACGTGCGCCGGGGCCCGGAGACCGCCCAGCGTCCGATAGCCGACGACTTCGCCGCCGCCAGCGACTACTACTCGGCCGAGGCCCGGGCAGTAGCCAACCAGGTGGCGGAGGCCGCGCGGCGGGCGGCGGAGCGGGCGCGCGACGCCTTCCGGAAGGCGCAGAAGTCGTGAGGCTGCTGGTCGTCGGCTCGGGCGGGCGGGAGCACGCGCTCTGCTGGACACTCCGGCGCGAAGACCCGGGCGCGGACCTCTACTGTGCGCCGGGCAATCCCGGTACCGCGGAGCTCGCCACCAACCTCTCCATTCCCGCCGACGATCTGGACCGACTCGCCGACGCGGCCGACATGCACGGCATCGATCTCACCGTCATCGGTCCCGAGGTGCCGCTCGCGCGCGGCCTCGCGGACCGGCTTCGGGCCGAGGGTCGGGCGGTCTTCGGACCCGGCGCCGCCGCGGCACAGATCGAGGCGTCGAAGGCGTTCGCCAAGGAAGTGATGGCCGCCGCGGGTATCCCCACCGCATCGAGCCGCACCTTCGACGAGCTCGGGGCGGCCATGGCCTACGTGGCGGATCATCCCGAGCCCCTCGTGGTGAAGGCGTCGGGCCTGGCCGCCGGAAAGGGTGCGGTAGTCTGCGAGACACGAGCGGAGGCGGCGTCCACGCTGCAGGCGATGCTCGGCGACGGCAGGTTCGGAGACGCGGGCCGCACCGTGGTCGTGGAGTCATTCCTGCGGGGCGAGGAAGTGTCCGTCCTCGCGATCACCGATGGGACCGAAGTCGAGCTCCTGCCGGCCTCCCAGGACCACAAGCGGCTGCTCGAGGGAGACGCCGGGCCCAACACCGGCGGGATGGGTGCGTACAGTCCGGTGTCGGTGGCTACCCCGGACTTGCTGGAGCGCACGCGAGCCGAGGTGCTCCTTCCCGCCCTGGGCGAGCTGCGTCGCCGGGGCGCGCCGTTCACCGGCGTGCTCTACGCCGGTCTGATGGTGGACGACGAGGGCGCGCCGTGGGTGGTGGAGTTCAACTGCCGGCTGGGCGACCCGGAGACGCAGGTCGTCCTGCCATTGGTTGCCGGAGGGCTCACGCGGTCATTGTGGGCGGTGGCGCGAGGCGAGGCGCCGACGCCGCTGGACCTTCTGCCCGGCGCCTCGGTGACCACAGTGCTCGCCAGCCGCGGCTACCCCGATGCGCCCGCGAAGGGCGCGGCCATCACCCTGCCCCGCCAGCTTCCTGAGGGCGTCACGATCTTCCATGCGGGAACGGACCGCGGCGCGGACGGCGTGCTCCGGGTGCACGGGGGTCGGGTGCTGAATGTGACCGCCGTCGCCTCCAGCTTCGCCGAGGCGCAGCGGCTCAGCCGTGAGACGGCGGAGGCGATCCGGTACGTGGGCAAGATCTACCGTCGCGACATCGGCTGGCGCGAGGCGGCGAGGCTCGCCGGAGTTCCCCGCTAGGGCGCACCGGCCGTTTACATTCCGGGCGCAATGCCCGAGCTCCCCGAAGTCGAAACCATCGTCCGCGACATCCGCCCCGCCCTGCTCGGCCGCCGCTTCGACCACGTCTCTCTGAGCCACGAGGACGTGCTGCGCGGCGTCACCCGGCGCCGTCTGGTGCGCGGGCTTACCGGGGCGACCGTGCACGAAGTGTCCCGGCGCGCCAAGCACGCGGTGCTCGACCTCGGCACGAAGCGGCTCGTGGTGCAGCCGGGAATGACGGGTTCGCTCGTCGTACACCCTCGCCCACTGGTCGGCGACGATCGTCGGTATGCCGTCCTGCGCGCGCAGCTCGACGACGGTCGCGAGCTGGTGTATCGCGACGTCCGCCGGCTGGGCACGCTGCTCCTCCTCGACGCTCGCGGGTGGGAGCGCTACGACCGCGCGATCGGCCCCGAGCCGCTCGACCCCGGCTTCACCCCCGAGCGCCTGGGTACAGCCCTGGGCCGCTCACGCCAGGCGGTGAAGAAGGTGATCATGGATCAGAAGCACCTGGCCGGCGTCGGGAACATCTACGCCAACGAGGCGCTCCACGCGGCAGGGATCGACCCCTCCAAGGCGGCGCGCAAGCTCACGCCGGAGGATCACCGCCGGCTGCATGCGGAGATCCGGCGCATCCTTCAGGCGGCGATCCGCTCGAACGGTACCACGGTACGCGACTATCGCACCGGCACCGGCGAGGAGGGGAACTTTCAGCTCGAGCTCCTGGCCTATGGCCGCGAGGGTGAGCCCTGTCGCCGGTGCGGCACCCGGCTCACGGGCACGCACACCATCGACGCCCGCATCACCGTCTTCTGCCATCGCTGTCAATCGTGAGCCCACGCCGTCTTCGAAGACCCGCGCCCACCCCGGTCACCGACCTCCAGGCTCTCCGCCGCCGCTTGGGAGAGCGGGTCGAGAACCGCCCCGCGGTCTACCGGATGCTCGATCCCGAGGGTCGGATCATCTACGTCGGCAAGGCCAAGCGGCTTCGCACCAGGCTGCTCACCTACTTCCGCGCCGTCTATCCGGACGACAAGGCGGCGCGGATTCTGTATGCCACCCATGACAT
>DATLHD010000305.1:0-3755 GCA_035540075.1 Gemmatimonadales bacterium | reverse complement strand
GATCGCCGGGGAGTTCAACTCCGGCAAGTCCAGCTTCATCAATGCCCTCCTCGGCGAGCGAGTGCTTCCCGAGGGGGTCACTCCCACGACCGATCGCATCAATCTCCTCCACCATGGCCCGGAGGTGACCGAGCACGCGGTCGAGGCCTTTCTGCTGGAGCGCACGCATCCGGCCGAGCTGCTCCGCGAGCTCAGCGTGGTGGACACACCGGGCACCAATGCGGTCATCCGCCGGCACGAGGAGCTGACTCGCGACTTCGTCCCCCGCGCCGACCTGGTGTTGTTCGTCACCAGCGCCGACCGCCCCTTCAGCGAGAGCGAGCGCGAGTTCCTGGAGCGGATTCGCGAGTGGGGGAAGAAGATCGTCTTCATCGTGAACAAGATCGACATCCTCGCGGGGGATGCCGAGCGGGCGGAGGTGCTGACCTACGTCCGCGACAACGCCGCGGCGCTGCTGGGCGAGACGCCGCAGGTGTTCCCGGTGTCCGCCCGGCGAGCGGTGCAGGCGCGTGCCTCCGGCGATACCGCCCTCTGGGAGCAGAGCGGGTTCGACGCCGTGGAGGAGTATCTCCTCAAGACCCTCGACCAGGAGGAGCGGATCCGCCTCAAGCTGCTCAATCCGCTCAACGTCGGGCTGCGGCTGGCGGCCCGATACAAGGAGGCCGCGTTCGAGCGGCTCAAGCTGCTGTCGCAGGACATCGAAGCGCTCCAGAGCATCGACGCCCAGCTCGCCCTCTTCCACAAGGACATGTTGCGGGACTTCGAGCCGAGGCTGGCCCGGCTCGACCTGCTGCTCAACGAGATGGAAGGCCGCGGGCAGCGGTTCTTCGAGGAGACCATCCGGATCAGCCGGATCCGCTCACTGCTCGACTCCGAGAGCGTCAGGCGGGCCTTCGAACGGGAGGTGGTGGGCGACACGCCTCAGCAGCTCGAGGCGGAGGTGGGCCGGCTGATCGACTGGATCGTGGAGCGCAACCTCAAGGTGTGGCAGGACGTGAACCAGTTCGTCGACCGCCGCCGGATCTCGCTCCACCAAGAGGGGATGCTGGGCGAGGTACCCACCACGTTCAGCTACAACCGCCAGGCGCTGCTCGACTCGGTGGGCCGGGTGTCGCGCGACGTGGTGGGCGGCTACGATCGCGACGCGGAAGCTCAGACCATCGCCAACGAGGTGCAGGGCGTCTTCGCCACCGCGGCGCTGGCCGAGGCCGGCGCGGTCGGGCTGGGCACCCTGGTGGCGACGGTGATCACCGGCGCCGCGGCGGACGTGACGGGGCTCCTGCTGGCCGCGGCGCTCGCCGTCGGCGGCTTCTGGGTCGTCCCCCGCAAGCGCCGCCAGGCGCAGCAGAATTTCCAACGCCAGGTGGCGGAGATCCGCAGTCGGCTCCGCGACGGACTCACCCGGCAGGTACATCTCGAGATCGGCCAGTCCACCGATCGCGTCAACGAAGCCATCGCCCCCTACCGCCGCTTCGTGCAGAGCCAGCAGGGCCGGTTGCACGAGGCCCGGGGAGAGCTGGTCGCCACCGAGGACGCGCTGCTCCGTCTCAAGGGCGAGATCGAGCGATAGAGGCGCAGGGGCGCGAGGGCGCAGGGAGTTCTGATGCTGGACCTGATCAAAGCGAGCGTGCGCGACTTCATGGACGACGATTGCACCACCATGGCCGCGGCGCTCTCCTACTACACCGTCTTTTCGCTCCCGCCGCTGCTGGTGCTCATCCTGCTGCTGGTCGGGGCGGTGATGGATCCCCAGGACGTGCAGGGGTCGCTCGAGAGCAATTTCCAGAGCCTGATGGGGCCCCGGGCGGGCCAGACCATCCGCACCATCCTCGAACACTCCCAGCTGCCCGGGTCCGGCGGGCTCATTGCCACGGTGGTCGGGGTCGGGGCGCTGATCCTCGGAGCGGCCGGCGTGTTCGGCCAGCTCCAGGCCGCGCTCAACCGCACCTGGGGGGTGAAGCCGGATCCCGCGCAGGGCGGCATCAAGAGCTTCGTGCTGAAACGGGTGTTCACCTTCGGGATGATCCTCGCGCTCGCCTTCCTCCTCCTCGTGTCCCTCATCCTGAGCACCGTGCTCGCGGCGTTCGGCGGCGCCCTGGGACGCTGGCTCCCCGCCGGCTTCTCCGCCACCCTCCTGCAGGTGATCAACTTCGCCATCTCGTTCGGGGTGATCGCCGTGCTCTTCGGGGCGATGTACCGGGTGCTGCCGGACGCCAAGATCCGCTGGCGCGACGTCTGGGTCGGCGCCACGGTGACCGCGTTTCTGTTCGTCGTCGGCAAGACCCTGATCGGGATCTACCTCGGTCACAGCAATCCGGGCGAGGCGTTCGGGGCCGCGGGGTCTCTGGCCCTGCTCCTGGTGTGGATCTACTACTCCAGCATGATCCTGCTCTTCGGCGCCGAGTTCACCCAGGTGTGGGCCGAACAGCGGGGCGCCGGCGTCACCCCGGAGCGCGGTGCCGTACGCGCGCCGCGAGTGGGACCGCACCCCGTCGGGGCGCGCTGAGGTCCCCCTAGCCGACCCGCTCCGGGGTCAGGCATATTCCGCCTGACCCCGGAGACCTCCCCGTGCAGAAGATCAATCTCGCCGAGTGCTTCAGCCGGATCACCGAGCATTGGCGCCCCAAGGTCGTGGCCGAGCTCAACGGCCAGGTGGTTCGCCTGGTCAAGGTGCAGGGCGAGTTCGTCTGGCATCAACACGCCGGCGAGGACGAGCTGTTCTACGTAGTCAGCGGACAGCTGCGGATCGACTTCCGCGACGGGCCCGTGATCCTGGGCCCGGGCGAGATGCTGGTGGTGCCGCGCGGAGTGGAGCACCGGCCGGTCGCGGAGGAGGAGTGCGAGATGCTCCTCTTCGAGCCCGCCGAGGTGCGCAACACCGGCGACGTGGAGCATCCCACGCTCACCGCGCCGCGCGACGCGCGGATCTGAGCATTCCATTCCAGGCATGTTGCGGCTGAACACCTTCGGCGGGCTGGTGCTGCAGCAGGACGGGCAGCTCCACACCGGGCCCGCCTCGCAGCGCCGGCGTCTTGCCCTGCTCGCCGTGGTGGCCGCCGGAGGTCGTCGGGGCGCGAGCCGGGACAAGCTGCTCGCGCTGCTCTGGCCCGACGCCGATCCGGAGTCCGCCCGCCATTCCCTCTATCAGGCGCTCCACGCGATCCGCCGCTCGGTGGGGAGCGACGAGGTCTTCCAGGGCAGCAGCACCCTTCAGCTCAACCTCGGGCTCATCACCAGCGACGTCGGCGAGTTCGAGGAGGCGATCGAGCGCGGGGCGCACGAGGCGGCCGCCCGGCTCTATCGCGGGCCGTTCCTCGACGGCTTCCGCCTCGAGGGCGCGCCCGAGTACGAGACCTGGCTCGACACGGAGCGCCTGCGGCACTCGCGGGAGCATGCCGCTGCCCTCGAGGCGCTGGCGGGAGCCGCGGAGGCGGCCGGCAACCCGGCGGCCGCGGTTCGCTGGTGGCGCCGGCTCGCCGCCGCCGAGCCGGTGAGCACCCGGGCGGCCGTAGGCCTGATCCGCGCCCTGGTGGCCCAGGGCGACCGGGCCGGGGCGCTCCAGTTCGCCAACGTGCACGCCGCCCTGGTCCGCCAGCACCTCGAGACCGACCCCGACGCCGAGGTCGAGGAGTGGATCGCCCGGCTGCGCTCGGGTGAGCTGCCCGCCCCGACTGCCGCCGCGCCCACCCAGCGTCCCCGTCCCGCCGAGCCGGAGACGGCTGAGGACGCGGCGGGCCGGGAGCTGGACGAGATCG
>DATLHD010000304.1:0-2804 GCA_035540075.1 Gemmatimonadales bacterium | reverse complement strand
CAGTCGCTCGAACTGCTCCACCACTACGCGATTGCGCACCCGCACCGCGGCGATCTCCACGATCTCGCAGTCGGCGATCTCCCGGTCGGTGGTCTCCAGGTCGAAGGCCACGTAGTCCTGGAACGGGTCCTCCATCTCGCGACAGTGATGGAGCTGAAGGGCCTTGAACAGCGTGAGCGGGCGGACCGCGCCGGCGCGCAGGACGAGATCGCCGGGGAACGGCTGGTCTCCGGCGCGGAGCCGCCGCACATCGTCGCCGACGGCGGCCTGGAGCAGCCGGACGATCGGGATTTCCAGGCCGCGGTCCGGCTCCACCCAGACCGCCCCCTGCGCTCGGACCACGTCGCCGATCCGGTCGGCCAGCGCCCCGGCGCCGGGATACGCGGCCGGATCGCTCAGCTCGGCGGCCCGCTCTTCCAGTGGATTACGGTAGCGTCCGACCCGCTGCGAGAGGATCTCGTCCACCAGCGACGGCAGGCTGTCGTGGGTGTGACCCAGCGCGCCGAGGTTCTCCACGTGGAAGACGAAGCGCCATGCCCGGCGCCCGTTGACGTCGCCTTTGGCCGCGCGGCCGAAGGTGCGGAGCGCCGACACCAGGTCGCAGTCGCGGTAGCGCGCTCGCACCTCCTCGACCAGCTGGCGCGGCAGCACCCGCTCGGCGAACGCCTCGATCGCCAGCTCGTCCTCCGGCGCGCGAATCACCCGCAGCGACGCGAGCACGAAGGCGATGACTTCGTCGTCGCGAACCGACTGACCCTGCGCCAGCCGGCACGGCATGCCGGCCTCGATGCACCGCGTCTCCAGGTATTGGCCGATCGCGTGGGTGCGGTACAGCAGCGCGTACTCGCCCCACTCCAGCCGCGACGCCTCCCGGTCGCGCCGGAGATCGGCCAGCAGCCAGTCGGCCTCCTCGACGTCGTCGTCGAAGGCGTAGGCGACGACGCAATGCTCCGAGTCCCGGTCGGCCTCGAGCCGCTTCTCGAACAGCGTCGGGTTGCGGGCGATGACCCGCCGTGCCGCCTCGAAGATCTGGCGGGAGCAGCGGCGATTCCGGTCGAGAACGACCGGCGCCTCCACCTCGAAATCGTCCCGGAAGCGCTCCAGGATCCGAGGGTCGGCGCCGGCCCAGGAGTAGATGGACTGCTCGTCGTCGCCCACGACGAAGCAGTGCCGGTGCTCCTTCGCGAGCCCGGTGATCACCTCGTACTGGGCAAGGCTCAGGTCCTGAAACTCATCCACCAGGATGGCATCCCAGCGCGCCCGTATCGCTGCCGCCTCCTGCGGGTGCCGTCGCAGCAGCTCGCCGGCGAGAGCGATGAGGTCGTTGTAGTCGAGCAGCCCCCGGGCGCGGAGTGCTGCGCGATACGCGTCGAAGAGCTCGCTGTCCCCGGCGATGAGGGGAACATGCTCCAGCTGGTGGCGGCCGAAGAGGCGGAGGAGCTGGGCCTGGCGCTCCGGCCGTACCTGGAGGCGGCGGAGCACCCGCTTCTGGTAGTCCTCGTCGGCCAGACCAAAGCCCCGACGCAGGCCCATGAGCGACGCGTGCTCGCGCAGGAGCGCAAGGCACAGCGCGTGGAGGGTACCACGCGTGACTTCGTCGGCCGCATCGGCCCCGAAGTCGCGCCGCAGCCGGGCGGCGATCTCATCCGCCGCCTTGTTGGTGAAGGTGACCGCGCAGATCCGCGCCGGCGGGATGCCCAGCACCCGAATGAGATGGCCGATCCGCCCGATCAGACAGAAGGTCTTCCCGGTCCCCGGACCAGCGACGACCAGGACGGGGCCGGCCGGGGTCTCGATGGCACGGCGTTGAGCAGGGGTCGGAGACGGCCCAGCCCCGAGGGCGGGGGTGGCGTCGACTCCGGTTGTGGCGGTCATCGGCCAAAGATACTTCGCCGGCGTGACTTCAGCCGTCCGGATCGATCACCAGAGCGTTGAGCTCCGCCCGGTCCAGCTCCTCCTCGACCTGATGGAAGGCGTCGTCGCCGATGGTCCCGTCCGTACGCAGCTCCAGCAGGCGCCGGCGCTCCGCCCGGGTGGCATTCAGCGCGGCCACGGCGAGCTCGAAACTGGAGGCCGTTCCCGTGTCCTCGGGCTCGCGGCCAGCGTGTCGCGCCTCGGCCTGCGTGAGTCGGACCTCGTACTGCTTCCGCAGGAGCTTCGCTGCCTGGTTGCCTCCGACGCCGTCGGTCAGCGCGGCGGCGCCGGCTCGCAACGTCTCCACCCTGGCGAGCCGCACCTCCCGCTCCACCGCGTCATCGTGCTCGAGGCCGAGCCGAGCCATGAGCGGCTTCAGCGTCAGACCCTGGATGACCAGCGTGCCCAGCACCACGAGAAAGGCGGAGAACAGGATCAGGTCGCGGTAGGGAAAGCGCCCCGGGAGCGCCAACGCCGCGGCGAGGGTGACCGTCCCCCGCATGCCGCACCAGGCCACGACCAGGGCGCCACGGCGCCCCTGTCGGCTGTGAGGCCCGCGCACGAAGTTTGTGCCCATCACCCAAACGATCCGCGTTGCGATCACGGCGGCGCACACCGCGCCCGCCACCGCGGTGTACTCGCGCAGCTCCGCGCCGCGAAGCTGCGCCACGATCGGCTTGAGCTGGAGGCCGACCAGGATGAACGCCAGGGCGTTGAGAATGAAGACCGCCACCTCCCAGACCGCGTACGAGGGGATCCGGACCCTCGCGGGGACGACGTCCGGGGCGGTTCGCGCCACGGACATGGCGTACACCACCATGGTCAGGATGCCGGAGAGGTGCAGCCATTCGGCCAGGATCCACACGGCGAAGGTCGAGGAGAACTGCACG
>DATLHD010000303.1:0-2970 GCA_035540075.1 Gemmatimonadales bacterium | reverse complement strand
GAAAGTGTCGAGCGAGCAGGGGCAGGGGAGCAGCGTGAAGGTGTATCTGCCCATGGTGCAGGAGGACGAGCCGGCGGTCGAGCAGCCGGTCTCCCTCCACGGCGAGGAGACCGTGCTGGTGGTGGAGGACGAAGACGGCGTACGCGAGTTGGTGCGGCAGATCCTCGAGGACCACGGTCACGCGGTGCTCTCGGCCAGGCACGGCCGCGACGCCATGCTGACTGCCGAGCGCTACGAGCGGCCAATCGACCTGCTGGTGACCGACGTGGTGATGCCGGAGATGGGGGGCGGGGAGCTCGCGGAAAAGCTGATGGCCCGGCGGCCGGATCTGAAGGTGCTCTACATCTCGGGCTATACCAACGACGAGGTGTTCCGCCGCGGGATCCAAGGCGCCGCCGGCTTCCTCCACAAGCCCTTCACCGCGGACGACTTCATGCGGCGAGTGCGAGAGGTGCTGGAGGGCGCTTCGGCCGCTACCTGACCCGGCCTCGGTAGTTCCGGAGGATGTCGGCTCCCACCTCGCCGCCCAGGCGCAACGCGATCTCGCCCTGGCTCCAGTGGGGCTCGTCCCCGGGCGCGGCCGTGGGTTGGCCGGCCCGGATCCGCTGCTGATCGAGGAAGATGAGCCGGCCCTGGGAGTCCTGATACACCACCCGCACGACGGGCCTGGTCGGATCCGCGCCCGGGGAGTTCTTCCCCAGCGCCAGTCCCATGAACATCGAGCTCATGCCCTCGATCACGTGCACCGGCCGGCCCAGCTGCTTGGCCGCCTCGTCGAGCCCGATACGGAGATAGACGCCGGCGCGCTGCTCCGGAGTACGGGGAGCGGGGGCCGCCGCGGCAGCCTGCCGCGCCATGGCGTCCCGTCTCCTGGCGCTGTCCAGCGCGGCGGTCGCTGCGTCGGCGCGCTCCACCTGGCGCTCGCGGTCCAGCTCGCGGAGCGCCAGAGCGGCCTCCTCCCGCACGTCCGCGTCACTCGCGGAGCCCGTCTGGGTGGCGACTTCGGAGTCCGCCTCGTTCGCCCGGTCGGTGTCTTTGGCGGCCGCGGCAGCGGTGCCTGCGGCAGCGAGGCCGGCGCCCTCATCGAGCCGATCCGCCGAGGGCTCCGTGCGCTGCTTGGTGAGCTGGGGCGCAGCCGGCTGCGGCCGGGGTGCCACCCGCCGGGGAACCGCCGCCGGCGCCTTCGACTCGGCCGGCGGCACGGCCTTGGCGGCGACTTGGAGCGACTCGCCGCCGCTGTTGGCGGCCGCGGGCGATCGCTCTTCCTCGCTGAGTACCGGCGTCGAGTCGCCCGACCGCGCCGGGACCAGCTCTCCTTGGAATGCGTAGTTCGAGGACCGCCCCATCTGGCTCGCCATGTAGCCGGCCCCGACGGTGACCAGGATCAGGGCGGCCCAGCGCATCCGGCGGAGGAAGCCGACTCGCTGGTAGCCGGAGCTCTCCGGCATCAAGAGCGGCGGAGGCTCGTTCACCTGGCCTGAGATCCGCGCGACGTTCCGCGGAGTGCGCCGGCGATCCACCGGGGAATCGCCGAAGGGGGCCGGCTCGAGCTCCGCGGCCGCGGTGCGCCGGGAGGGGCCGCTCGGCAGCTCGAGCACTCCGACGATGCGGTCGGCTTCCCCATGGAATTCCTTCACTTCACGGAGGCGGGTACCGCACGCCGCGCAGCTCCCGATGTGAGCCTGGATCTCCTTCACCTCGTGGAGGTCCAGCTCCCCGTCGAGCAGGGCGTGCAGTGTGCCTTCGTCAAGATGCGACATTGTTCCCTCGATCCTGCGCGCGGTACGCTTCGACCAGTCGCCGCCGGGCTCGTGCCAGGGTGGTGCCTACGGCACCCTTGGCCAGGCCCAGCGTGGAAGCGATCTCGTCGTAGCCGAACCCTTCGGCCTTGAGCAGCAGCGCTTCCCGGTCGCGCTCGTTCAGCCGGGCCAGCGCCGCGCGCACCCGCGCGACCTCCTCGTTCCGCTCGAAGTCGGTATCGGGACCGGCCGTGGGCCGATCCTGCTCCCCGCGCAACAGCTCCAACCTGCGACCTCGAGTCACCGCTCTGCGCCCGTCCTCCCGCACCAGGTTCAAGGCGACCGCGAAGAGCCAGGGCCGGGGATTGTCCGGCGGCGCCGCGACGGCACGGGCGAAGGTCTCCTGCGCCAGATCTTCGGCCCGATCCCGGTCTCCCGTCCGGCGGTAGAGCATCCGGACGAGGGAGGGATAATACTCGTCGAAGAGTCGGGCGAGGTCAGCCGTCATAGTCCCCTGTAATCCGTTGCGCCTCTGCGGGATGGCCGTTGGCACGTTTCGTTACCGCGCCGGGCGATTCCGTTGCTGTCCTTCGGTCGGAGGACCGGGGGCAGAGACGCTCCAGAGGTAAGGGACCTACTCCGGCAACATTCGCACCACGCAGAATTTGAGCGATTCCCTTCGGCCGCCGCAGTGATAGAGATCCTATTGACTCGCAAGCCACTGGTCCATGCCACCTTGGGATAAGGACCCCCAACCTTCCGCTTCCTGGGCAGCCCAGCCGGGCGGCAGTTTGCCACGCTCGGTGGATGTGATGCAAGTATTTGCCCTTATGAGCTTTGTGAGTTTCGGGGTCGGCTGGGCGAGTGCGTATCCGCCGGCGACACGCGTAGCCGTCTTCGGGCGCGCCGAGATCCGGGGATAAATCCGCCTGAGGGTCGACCCTCAGCCGGGGTTTCTCGTCGAGCCGCCGTCATCCGCGATGCGACACAGATTGACCCCTCCGAGGACAACGATGCGCGAGCGACCTCGCGCGGTCGCGCCGGCAAGGCGGCGTTGCGTCGGGGATCAGGGGGATGCGAGGGCGGGCAGGACTTGCACGTCAGGACGGCTTCAGTTCGGAATTCTGGGCCTCCGGGACCTCGTCCATGACGATGATGGCGCCGGCGACGGTCGTGTCGGGGCCGAGCAGGGGTGAGCAGGTGACCTGGCAGATGATCTTCTTGCCGCGGC
>DATLHD010000302.1:0-7425 GCA_035540075.1 Gemmatimonadales bacterium | reverse complement strand
ACCTCCGCCTCCGGCGCCACCACTGGCCCGGCGGCCCCTGGCAGCAGCTCCTGCTGGATCCCGTTCTTCTCCAGCATCCACCGCTCGATCGCAATCCCAACCGCGTCCGGCACCGACAGCACCTTGTTCGGCCCCAGCCCGATCACCCGGTCCGAACTGATCCCGCGAAGCTGGCGCCACACCTCGCGCATCGGAATGCCGGAACGCAACGCAAGGCTGATCAAACGACCCAGCGCCTCCACGTCCGCCATCAGCGCCCCGCCCGCCTTGCCGAGGCTCATGAACACTTCGAATGGCTGCCCCCGCTCATCCTCGGTGATGTTGACGTACAGCGTGCCCAGCGGGGTCTCCACCCGCCGCGTGGTGCCGCGGAGCAGCTCCGGCCGCGAGCGCTTCTGCCGCCGCTGGAGGTTCTCGGCCTCGAGGTCCAACATCAACTTCCGGAGCCGCTGGTTCTCCGCCCGGACCTCCGCCAGCTCGCCGTGCAGATCGGCGTTCGCCCGCGACACCGACAGGTCCGCCCGCGCCTCGGACTTGCCGCTGGAGGTCGCCTGGTCGTGCACCTTCTTCGCCGTGCTCCCGGTCGAGAGCACCTGCATCTCGCGGCTGCCGTCGCGGTAGACCGTCACACCCTTGCAGTTGAGCTTGTACGCCAGCCGGTAGATCTCCTCGACGTACTCCTCGGTCGCGTCGTGGGCGAAGTTGCAGGTCTTGCTGATGGCGGAGTCGTTGTTCTCCTGGAACGCCGCCTGCATCCGGATGTGCCACTCCGGCTTGATGTGGTTCGCCGTCACGAACACCCGGCGCCACTTCTCCGGGACCTCGTCGAAGTTGATGTGCCCCGCCTCCGCGATCCGCCGCATCAGGTCGTCGGAGTACCACCCTTCCTTCCTCGCGATCGCGACGAAGTCGTCATTGACATCCGGCATCAGCACGCCGGCCTGGTTCCGCATGAACGCCACCGCGAACAGCGGCTCGATGCCCGAGCTGCAGTTGGCGATGATGGAGATGGTCCCCGTCGGCGCCACGGTGGTGACATTGCAGTTCCGGAGCCGGCGCATCGGCCGGACCCGCTCGCCATCGGGCCCGCGCGCCGCGGCGTCGTCCGGGCCCCAGATGCTCTGGTCCCACTCCGGGAAGACTCCGCGGATCTCCGCCAGCCGCTCCGACTCCTTTTTCGCCTCCTCGTCCACGAACGCCTGGACCTTCCGGCCCAGCGCGACGCCCTCGTCGGAGTCGTAGGGGATGCCGAGCCGGACGAAGAGATCGGCCAGGCCCATGACGCCGAGCCCGATGCGGCGGATGTGCTGGGCCAGGTCGTTGATCTCGTCCAGCGGGTACTGGTTGGCGTCGATGACGTTCTCGAGGAAGTGGGTCGAGACCTGGATCACGCGGCGGAGGGCATCCCAGTCTACGTCACCCTTCTTGACGAACGCGCCGAGGTTGATGGAGCCGAGGTTGCAGACGTCGTACGGAAGGAGGGGCTGCTCGCCGCAGGGGTTGGTCGCCTCGTAATTGCCGAGGTGCGGGACCGGATTGTAGTAGTTGGCTTTGTCCACGAAGAACACGCCCGGCTCGCCCGTCTTCCAGGCGCCGTGGATGATCCTGTTCCAGACGTCGCGCGCCTTGAGCTGCCCGATGACCTGGCCGGTCTTGGGGTGGAGCAGGTCGTAGTCGGCGTCCTTCTCCACCGCCTCCATGAACTTGTCGGTGACCGCGACCGAGATGTTGAAGTTGGTGATCTTGGTCGTGTCGTCCTTGCAGGTGATGAACTCCATGATGTCGGGGTGGTCCACCCGGAGGATCCCCATGTTGGCGCCCCGGCGGGTGCCGCCCTGCTTCACCACGTCGGTGGAGGCGTCGAACAGGCTCATAAAGGAGACCGGGCCCGAGGCCACGCCCATGGTGGAGCGCACAATGTCGTTCTTGGGCCGGAGCCGGGAGAAGCTGAACCCGGTGCCCCCGCCCGACTGGTGCACCAGGGCCATGGCGCGGAGGGTGTCGTAGATCCCGCTCTTGCCGTTGGAGAGGGCGTCGTCCACCGGCAAAACGAAGCAGGCGGAGAGCTGGCCCAAGGGCCGGCCGGCGTTCATCAGGGTGGGCGAGTTGGGCATGAAGAGACGCCCAGCCATGATGTCGTAGAACTCCTGGGCGGCCTGCTCCGCCAGCGTCTCGGTCGCCCCGTACTTCCGGTCCGCCTCCGCCACGGTGCGAGCCACCCGCCAGAACAGGTCGCTCGGCGTCTCAGCCGGCCGTCCAGTGTCGTCCTTGACCAGGTACCGCTTCTCCAGCACCGTGACGGCATTGGGCGATAGCTGAACCGCGTCCCGTGGGGTGGACGATTTCATAGTGCTCCCCGCTTGCAGTGAAATGGGTGAGGCGAGAGTGGTGCGACAGCCCCGGCGATGTCGTCCTGCGTCCCGGCCATGACAACGTTTCCGCGTACAGCGGAGGGCCAAGCTAGGGACGGTCGGAGGGGCGCACAATAGGACCGAAAAGCCGCACCGTTGCTTGCGATCTCGCTTCCCACATCACAAAAATAATCACACTTGCCGGGATTGTGTTGGGTGTGGAAAAGGTGGACGGATGTGGATGGAGGTGAAGTGTTTAGATCCTTGTCAGCCTGAGCAAAGCGAAGGCGCCATGACCCGAATTTTGACCCCTTCGCTCCGCTCAGGGTGACAGGGCAGTGTGACACATTTGACTCATGTCTCTAACCGTAGGTAGCCCATGTCCGAGCTCTTCCTGCAGATCGCCGTCTCCCTGGACGGCTGTATCGAGGACGCCAACGGCGACATCGACTGGATGGTGTTCGACGCCTCGGTGGACCCCTACGCGACCCAGACCCTGGAGTCCATCGACGGCATGATTTTCGGCCGGAAGGCCCACGCCCTGCTCGCCACCTTCTGGCCCGGCGCCGCCGAGACCGAGGGTGCCACACCCCAGCTCCTGGCCCAGACTAGGCTCATGAACGCGCTCCCGAAGTACGTCCTCACCCACGGCGAGGAGACCACCGGCTGGGCCAACTCGCATGCCATCGGGGTCGGGGACGTGTCTCGGCTCAAGCGCGAGGCGGCGCGGCCCATCGCCGTGTTCGCCGGTGCCGGCGCGGCGCAGTCGCTGCTGGCGGCCGACGAGATCGATGAGATCCGGCTGATCCGGTATCCGGTGCTGCTGGGGGGCGGG
Organism: Gemmatimonadales bacterium; assembly: GCA_035540075.1. Taxonomy (GTDB): domain Bacteria; phylum Gemmatimonadota; class Gemmatimonadetes; order Gemmatimonadales; family GWC2-71-9; genus CAVVWJ01. The sequence continues at coordinate 4,239 of DATLHD010000302.1, read as the reverse complement.
ACGCCGCTGTTCGACCAGGGCGGGAGGCGGCAGCAGCTCGAGCTGGTCGAGAGCCGGAGCTTTCCGTCCGGTGCCACGCTGCAGCGGTTTCGAACCGCCTAGTCGGTGCCGGGAGGTCGCGGCCCGTACTTCGGCCGCCATAGTAGCACGCGCTGGCTGGGATCGACCTGGAGATCGATGGGACGGTGGGAGAATTCCAGCTGGAAGGTCTCCTCCCTGCCCCGCACCCGCACCGTGTCGAGCACCGTGCTCGAGTCGCGCAGCGTCACCAGCACCTCGAGGTCGAGCGCGTAGGGCTCGCCCGGCTGGCGCTGCCGGATCCGCAGCTCCGCGGCTCCCGCGGGCTCCTCCTTCCGCGACGCCGCCTCCCTCCGCAGCGACCACCATTCGACATCGAGGACGGGCGCGCCGGTGCGGCTCAGCCACTGGTCGAGGAACCCGGCGAGGCCGCTGTCGGCCGGGGCCGCGGCCAGGAACGCGGCACGGATGTCGGGCACGCTCATCGGCCGGGTGGAGAAATCGGCGAGCAGCCGGCGCAGCGCGCCGAAGAACGGGGCGTCACCCAGCCGGGCGCGCGTCATGTGGTAGAACCACATGCCTTTCGCGTCCGACAGGTTGTGGTCCGATGGCCCGTCCTCCAGCGCGCTCAGCGCCACGTCCTCGCCCTCGCGCCAGATATGGAAGTAGCCGAGAGCGCACTGAAGCGGGTTATAGCCGGGGCGCGAGAAGTCGAGGAAGTCACGCACCGCGGCTTTCCCCTCGAGCGCCTCGATCGCCAGGACCGCGCCGTACTGGGCCAGTGCCTCGGATCCCATGCGCGACCCCGGGCCCGTCGTGTTGACGGTGTTGCCCCACCAGCTGTGGGCCGCCTCGTGCGCGAACAGCGGCAGGTTGCCGCCAGGTGCGTCGAACATAGAGGTGCGGGCCATGATGAAGCCCTGTTCCGACGACGCCGCCCAGGTCACCGACGACTCCGGCACCTCGGCCACGGCGTAGCCGTCGTAGGGATAGGGGCCGAAGCGCGTCTCCATCGCGGTGATCGCGCGGCTCAGGGTGTGCGCCTGGTCCTTGGCCGACGCGGGCTCGGCGCCGAGCAGGAACATCGAGACGACGCGGTCGCCGGCGCTCTCCCGAGCGACGGTGAACGGGCCCGCGGCGAAGGACCGCGCCACCGGTTGGGTCACGGTCCAGATGTCCGCCTCGGCCGTACCGTTGGAGACTGCACGCCAGCCCTTCGGCAGGTGGAAGCGCGTCACGCCCGGTGCGGAGGCTGCGGTCTGGGTGTAGCCGTCCTCGGTGACCGGAGTCGGATACCAGTTCTCCACCCATGAGGCAAGCGCGATCGAGTCGCCCACGAGCAACTGTGAGGACGCGCCGACCATCTCATACTCGAACGACGCTTCCAGCTCGGCGCCGCGTCGGGCCGGCCGGGGGAGCCGGATCCGGAGCAGGCGTACCGCAGAGTCGCCGGGCATGGCAGTGTTCAGGCGGACCGAGGCTCCGGCGGCGGCCGCCCTGGTGTACCGCAGGAACGGTCCGCGGGTGTTGAGGCTGAGGGCGGGACCGGCCGAGGAGTCGCTCTCAAGTCGCAGCCGGGCGCGGCCGGAGAAATGCAGGCGCCGCTCGCGCTGGCGGACGGTGACGTCGAGATCGAGGTGGATCAGCTTCCAGCCGCTGCCCTCGACCGTGTCGGGGAGAGGCTTCGAGGGAGCCAGCGCGAGAGCGAGCGCGATGCAGGCGGGCGCGAGACAGGTCATGCGCGAACATATCAGAGGAAGGCGGGCGGGGCTTGAACGAATCCAACCTGGCGCAGGACGGGCTGCTCGACCGCGGCCGCTACTATGGAACGACGCTGGCCTCGAAGGCCGCCGGCGAGGTCACGCTGGCGGAGGGCCGGTACGCGAGGCACTCGCGGATCCCGGCGCACGCGCACGGCGGTCCCTACTTCTGCCTGGTGCTCGACGGCTGGTTCGAGGAGACCTGGGGCACGCGGACGGAGACCTGTGGCGCGGGGACGCTGGTGTACCACCATGCGCACGAGGTGCACGCCGACAGTTTCGGCGCGGCGGGGGCGCGGTGCTTCAACCTCGAGCCCTCACCCCGGCTCGCTGAGCGGCTCGCGGACGAGGGCGCGCTGCCGGGGTCGAGGCTGACGCTCGGACCGGGGCACGCTGGGACGATGATGGCAGCATTGCGCGCGGCGCCGGAGCTGTCGGCGATGGAGGTCGAGGAGGGGGTGCTGGGGTTGTTGGCCGAGCTGACGCCGCCGAAGACGCCGGCGACGTGGCGGGGACGCCGGCCCGCGTGGCTTGATCGCAGCATCGAGCGGCTGCGGGGATCCGCGGCGCCCTCCATCGCTGCGCTGGCCGAGGAGGCGGGGGTGCACCCGGTGTACTTCACGCGGATCTTTCACGCGGCGTTGCACACGACGCCGGGAGCGGTGGCGCGGCGGGCTCGGCTCGAGCGGGCGGCGGTCGAGTTACTCGGTGGGGAGCACACCGTGGCGTCGGTGGCGCACGGGGCGGGGTTCGCGGATCACAGCCACTTCTGCCGGCACTTCAGGCGGGAGTTCGGGGTGACGCCGTCGCGATATCGGGAGCTGTTCACCCTGTCACCCTGAGCGCAGCGAAGGGGACCATGCTGGCATGGCCCCCTTCGCTGCGCTCAGGGTGACATTTTCTCCTTCTACCCCTCAGTCTCCAGGCTGCAGCATCGGAAACCGCCCCGCGTGGTGCGCCTGGGCCTGCTTCACGTAGTGCTGCCACGTCTCCGCGATCCGCTCCGCCAGCTTCTCGTCCACCTGGCGCACGATCCGTGCGGGCACGCCCATCACCAGCGAGCGCGGCGGCACCTCCATCCCCTCGGGCAGCACCGCGCCCGCCGCCACGACGCTTCCGTCCCCCACCCGCACGTTGTTGAGCAGCACCGCGCCCATGCCGATGAGGCAATCGTCCCCCACGATGGCGCCGTGGAGGATGACCCGGTGACCCACTCCCACGCGCGAGCCCACGATGCAGGGCACGTCCTCGTCCACGTGGACGATGGTGCCGTCCTGGAGGTTGGTCTGCGAGCCGATCTTCACCGGCGCCATGTCGCCGCGGATGACGGCGCCGTACCAGACGCTCGACTCGGCGCCGAGCGTCACGTCGCCCATGACCGCGGCGGTCGGCGCGATCCAGGCGGAGGGATGGATGTCGGGAAGCTGAGGCTTCACTGCTGCTGCGGGGGGAAGAGCATCTGGGCCCAGGCCTCGACCGGGGTGCCGTCCTTCATGGCCGGGTGCCAGGCGATGATCCAGGCGAAGTCGCGTGCGGCCTGCTCGAACTGGGGATCATCGGAGGGGCGGAGACTCTTGATGTCCACCGTACGCCCCTCGGCCGACACCTTCACCCAGAGCTGCGACGGCCGTGGCGTCCCCTCGAGCCCCACCGGCAGGGGCACGAACGGTGCCTCCACCGGCTTGGGCCGCTCGTCGAAGCACGTCGCCGCGTTGTAGCCCCGGCCCGGTGAGCAGCGGTCCACCGGCTGCGCCGGCGTCGTCTCGGCCGGAGGCTTCGATGCGGTCTGCGCCGGCGCGCCCACCGGCAGCAGCGCCGGGGTCAGCTCCAGGGTATCGCCCGCGCGGACCGTGATGGTATCGGTGAAGAACTGGAAGCGCGGCGCCGAGACGGCGAGCACGTGCTTGCCGACGGACAGCTGGCTGACCGGATCGAGCACCGGACGCTCATCGATCATCACAGTCGAGCCGCGCGGCAGGCCCACCAGTCGCACGCCGCCGCTGTCGCCCGAGGCGGCAGCCGGGGCCGTGGGACGGGAGGTCGGCGGCGGGCGCACGGGCCTGGCGCTCGGCGCGGAGTCCGCAGCGGCGGGCAGTGGCTGCGCGGCGACGGAGTCGGGACCGGCCGACGGCGGTGCGGCAGGGGACGCACTGTCGGGGTGAATGGGGAGGCCCGGCACGGCCATGGAGTCGCCCACCGCCTCGGAGAAGGGGGCGAACCCTCGCCGGCTATAGTAGTAGGTAGCGCCGCCCACTCCGCCGGCGATCGCGAGCGCGAGCCAGAGCCAGCCCAATCCCGACGATCCTCCCCCGCGCCGCATGGCCACCGAGCGGTCGGCCACGCGGCGGGGATTGTCGCGCCGCTCGCGCGGCGTCATCCGGCGGTTCACCCCGGGCGACTCGATCGGCGTGGTCGCCTGGCTCACGATCAGCGGCGGACCGCCCGAGATCGGGCTCGGGAG
>DATLHD010000301.1:0-6297 GCA_035540075.1 Gemmatimonadales bacterium | reverse complement strand
GCCGGGACGTTCGATGGATCCGTCGCCTCCGGGGTGCTGGAGTATGAGCCGCCGGGCGGCAAGCTCTGGACGCTCACCCTGACGCGCCAGGAGGACGACCTGTTGCTGCCGTTCACTCCGGTGCCCGGCGCGTCGGTGCCGGCGGGACGCTACGTCGCTGCGTTCGCCGAGTTGGAGCTGAAGCCCTCGACCGGTCCCCGCGCGGTGGTCGGCGGCAGCGTCCGCGCGGGCGAGTACTACGACGGCCGGCTCTATTCGCTGCTGCTCTCTCCCGAGTGGCGCGCTTCCGCCTATCTCCGGATCTCGGCAGACCTCCAGCTCGACCGCCTGGAGTTTCCGTCGCGCGGCGAGCGGGTCTGGTCCCAGCTGGCGCGCCTGCGGGTGCTGGCCTCCGTGTCGCCGCGGCTCTCGCTCAGCGCCACGCTGCAGGCCAACGGCGTCGCCGACCTCGGAACCGCCAACCTTCGGCTCCGCTACTCCGTGCGGGAAGGACATGACCTATGGGTGGTCTACAACCACGAGCAGAACCTCGATCGTTATCGCGCCGAGATCCGTATGCCTGGCACCGCTCGCTCGGGCCTGCTGGTCAAGTACACCAGGAGCTTCGGCCAGTGACCGCGGCATTCAGTCGGCTGGGCCGGGTGTGGCGCGCCCTGCCGCGGCTCCGACCCGTGGATGGCGTCGCCACCGGTGTCGTTGGGCTGTACTAACTGTCATCCCTCGCTCCGCTCGGGATGACATCCGCTGAGGAGCGTCAATGGACTTGGTCCTGCTCATCGTGCCCGGAGTGATCTGGGGAGCGTCGTTTCTCTTCATCGCCGAGGGCCTGGAGGCGATGGGCCCCAACGGGGTGACCTTCACCCGCATCCTGGTGGGGTTTCTCGTCCTCGCGCTGTTCCCGGGCTCACGCCGAGCGGTGGGCCGCGAGGACTGGCTCGGCACCGCCCTGGTCGGCGTGCTCTGGATGGCGTTCCCGCTGAGCATGTTTCCCTACGCTGAGCAGCGGGTCTCGTCGGCGCTCACCGGGATGCTGAACGGCGCGGTGCCGCTCTTCACCGCGATCGTGGCCGCGGGCATGGCGCGACGGTGGCCGTCGCGGAGCATCGCGGCCGGCCTCGCCGTCGGTCTGGCGGGCGGCGTGCTGATGGCGCTGCCGACCGTGGGCCAGGGCCGGAGCACCGCGCTCGGTGTGCTGCTCATCCTGGCGGCGCTGGTGTCCTACGGGTTTGCGCTGAACGTCGCTCGCCCGGTCCAGCAGCGGCAGGGCGCGCTGCCGGTGATCTGGCGGGCACAGGCAGTGGCCCTGGTGCTGACGGCGCCGCTCGGCCTGCCCGAGCTGCTCGAGGCGCGGTGGTCTCCCGCACCACTGCTGGCTCTCCTCACGTTGGGGGCGCTCGGCACCGGAGTGGCCTACGTGCTCACCGTGCTGGCGGCCGGCCGCGTGGGTGCGACGAAGGCCTCGGCCACCGCCTTCCTTATCCCGCCGGTGGCGCTGCTGCTCGGTGTACTGGTGCGGGGAGAGCACGTGGCCGCGCTCTCGGTGCTCGGCGGCGTGGTGTGCCTGGCGGGTGCCTGGCTCATGCGCCGGGCGCAGTTGGAGCACGCGGTGCGGGTGCCGCCCCCGGCCCTCCCGACGGCGGGGTACGACGCCGTCGGCGAACGGGCGGGGGGATGAAACCGGTCTGTCACCCTGAACGAAGTGAAGGGGACCATGGCCGCCATGAATTCCTTCACTTCGTTCAGGGTGACATACCCCCAACTACTCGGCGAACAGGCGGTATTCAACCAAAGTTGAGTAGACGATCCCCTGCCCTCACCGTAGAGTAGTACTCCACCTCTCGTATAAACGATTTCCTGGAGTGGCGCAGATGCCAGCCGGTCTTCTTGACTCCGTCAACGAACTGATCGCACCGGAGCTGCTCTCGACCTCCGCCCGACGACTAGGCGTGAGCGAGGGCGTCGCGGGTGCCGGTCTGAAGGCCTCGTTCGCCTCCATCCTCGCCGGCCTCATGGCCACGGCGGGCAATCCCTTGGCCATGGAGCCCGCGTTCGACATAGTCAATGATCCTGCCAACGACTCGCCGCCCCACGACGGGCTTGGCGACCGGCTGCTCTCCAACCTCTTCGGCCCGCAGCGCTCTGCCGTTGGCGACCTCATCGGCCGCTCGACCGGTATCCGCGGGGGCGGCGGCGCGTCGATGCTTAGCCTGGCGGCGCCGCTCGTGCTCGGGGTGCTGCGGCGGAAGATCTCCTCCGCCGGGCTCAACCCGGTTTCACTGTCACGGAAGCTCCTTGGGGAGCGCGACCAGATCCTCCATGCCGCGCCGGCCGGTGTGGTGTCTCTGGCCAGTGGCGGGGTGCGCATGCCCGAGGTCCCGGGCGCGCGCCAAGGGGTGGCGGCTCGCCGGGCAAGGCCACCCAAACTCTGGCACGCGGTGGCCTGGCTCGTGCTGGTCGCAGGCGTCGTGTTCTTCACCTGAGGGCCCTGGCGGCCGGCGGGATTCCGTTCCTTACGGCAGTCACCCAGGTCTTCGAGCTGCGCCGAACCCTGACCGCCTCGGGCGTACGGTACGATGCCCCGGGCGAGCCGCCGGCAACCTCCTTCTGGGACCAGGGATACCTGGCCACGGTCGTGGTCCACGGCGACACCTACCCCGAGTGCCGCCGGGTCGGCTGAGCAGGTGAGGCCGCTCCTGTCACCCTGAGCGCAGCGTTCGTGGGTACGGGGCGATCACACCCCCGACCCCGCGTGCATCCGCGCCGTGATGACCGTGATGTTGTCGTGCCCTCCACCCGCCAGCGCCTCGTCCACCAGCTCGCGGCACGCCGTCCCCGCGTCGGTAGGACGGCCGAGCAGCTCGGCGACGCGCTCGTCCGAGACGTGGCGGGTGAGGCCGTCGCTGCAGAGCAGCAGCGTGTCGCCCGGCAGGAGATCGACCAGCCCCACCGAGGGCGTCATCTCCTGTCCGCCGAGCGCGCTCACCAGGGTGCCGGCGATCGGCGCCTTGCTGGCCTGCTCTTCGGTCCACGCGCCGGAGCTCACCATGTACTCGCCGGTGGTCTGGTCCCGGGTGAGCTGCCGGAGCCGCCCCTTCCTCATGTAGAACGCCCGGCTGTCGCCCACGTGGACGATATAGGCCCGCGGCCAGACCAGCAGCGCCATCGTGAGCGTCGTCGCCGGCCCGGCAGGGGCGTTCCGGCCCCCGCCGCCGCCGTACCGCTCCGTGATCCGCCGGTGTGCCGAGTGGACCGCGTGCTCGAGCTGCTCCAGCAGCTCCTGTTCCCCGTCCGCGTCGAGTCGGTTGAAGCAGCCCGCCGCGCGGCCGAGATACTCGGCCAGCGTGGTGACCGCCGTCTCGCTCGCGAGCGCGCCACCCGCCAGGCCGCCCACGCCGTCGGCGACCACGAAGAGCCACCCCTCGGGGCCCCGCAGGGCGTCCAGCACCCGCGGGTCGGGCAGGTTGGTCTCCAGCACATCGGCCGACTTCCGCAGGGCCATGACCACGAAGTGATCCTCGTTCGCCTTGCGCTTCTTCCCGATGTCGGTGACGCCCCGCGCGTCCACCCGCACCGACGTTTCCGCGGTCGCAGTCATGAGCGTGCCTCCCTGGTGGCGAGCAGCGCCCGGCCGAGCCGCTGGAACACGTCCTCCACGCCAGCGCCGGTCTTGGCGCTGGTGCGCACCACATCCCACGCGCCGGCCAGCTCCTCCTCGTCGCCTCGGCCGAGCTTCCACTGGTCGGTGAGGTCGGTCTTGTTGAGCGCGAGCAGATCGGGCACCTCGCCGGCGGCCTCTTTGGCCAGCGCCCGCAGCTCGGGGAGCTGGTCGCAGGTTTCCTTCCTGGTGCCGTCCGCGACGTAGAGGATGGCGTGCGCGCCCTTGAGATAGCTGGTGGTGATGTCTTCGTGACCATCGCGGCCCGCCAGGTCCCAGAGCACGAGGGTGAGCTGGGTGCCGTCCAGGTCGAGCGGCTTCCGGTCGATCTTGACGCCGACGGTGGAGAGATAGCGCTCCGAGAAGATGGAGTGCACGAACCGCTGCACCAGGCTGGTCTTTCCGGTGCCGAAGATGCCCACCATGCAGACCTTCTTCTGGATCATCGCAACGGCTCCCGCCCGGGACCCACGCCCAGGCTCACGTGGAACGAGACACTCCGGTTGATCCGCGCCCGCTCCTCCGGATCGCTGCTCTGGAGCGGCCGGCTGGTGCCGATGGCGCGGAGCGAGGCCGCCGAGCGGGGCACGCCCCGCGTGGCGAGCGCGCCGAGCACCGCCTCCGCGCGGTACCGGCTCAGCGCCTCATTGGTCGAGTCGGAGCCGGTCGGATCGGTGCGGCCCGCGAGCTCCAGCGTCGCGCGGGCGCCGAGCGCGCCGGCGCCGGCCTCGAGCCGGCCGAACGCATCCGCGACGCGGCCGACCGCGGTGCGAGCCGCCGCGTCGAGCGCCGCGGAGCCCACGTCGAACAGCACTCGCTCGCGCTCGATCGTCTCGCGGATTGTCGCCAGATCCGACGGGACGACCGCCGTCACGCCCTCGAGGTCGAGCGCCGTCGTTCCCGGCGGGAGAGCGGCGGCACGAGCCGCCGCGACCCAGCCGAGCGGCGCCATCCCCTCGGCCTGGACCGTGTCGCCCGCGAGCAACAGCGTCACCCTCGACGGCGGCCGCAGCGAGCGCCGCGCCCGGGCCAGCACCATCTCGGGCCGGAGCGAGAGATAGGGCTCCCACCGCTGGTCGACTCGCCCGGTGTCGGCTCCCAGCCCGGCGAGCAGCGCCGCCGGCTCCGGCGCAAGCGGATCGCGGAGGCCCGCGAACCTCCATGTCCCCCAGCTGCGCTCCGCCTCGGTGACGACGATCCCGGGCTCGGCCCGGAGCCGTGCGACGGCTTCGTTCCACCGCATCCGTGACCTGAGGATCAGCCCGCCGAGGATCAACGCCACGACCACCACCGCAAGCACCAGCGGCAGCCAGCGACGCCGCGACTTCGACTCCGCTTCGGGGTCGGTGGCCACGACCGTCGCGAGGCAGTCCTCAAGCAGCGGCTGGGCCGCCGCGAACGGCTCCGTGTCGCCGTCGAACTCGGCGAGCGCGCCGGCGAACTGGAGGTGGATCGTCTCCAGCGTGTCCTGGAGCCGGAGCAGCAGGTCGTCGGGCGCCTCCCCCCGCACGACGGCCGCGACGAGTGCCTGCGGCCCCTGCTCGACCATCACCGTCAGCTCGCCGACGGAGAACCGGCGGAGTCCGCCGGCCTCCCGCTCCGGGCTGAAGGAGTCGGCCACGAAGTCGCGGATGGCGGTGAGCATTCCGGAGATGAGGTCGGCGTCGCTCGCGGGCAGGTCCGGCGCCCGGGCGTGGGCGAGCATCAGGCCGGTGTCGCGATGGATCAGGAACACCTGCTCAACCCGGTACACCAGCGCGTGCTTGAGCACGATCTGCGCGTAGGGAACGCCGGTGCGCCAGGCCTCGAGCCGCCAGCGGATCCCGCGGGGGGAAAGGCTGTGCTCCAGCGCCCTATTAATGGAAGCGGCCAGCCCCGCGAGCGCCTCGGCGATGGCCTTTCGGATCGCGGGACCGAGGACGGGGAAGATCGCGGTGGCGATGGGGCGGGGGTTTCGGCGAACCGACTCGCCGATGGCGTTCTCGACCGTCGGCGCGAGCGCACGCGCGAGCTGGCGGTCCCGTCCGGTGCGGAGCGCGATGGCCTCGGGCAGCAGCTCGGCCAGCTCCTCCCGGGTGAGCCCGGCGGCGTCGAGCCGGCGCTCGAGCTCATGAAGCCGCCGCCGCTCGGGGCCGAGGATCAGCTCGCGCAGCTCCGCGAGGTCGGGCGCTTCGGCCTGCTCCCAGGGTGCCCGCTCGTCGGGCATGGCTTAGCTCCTGGGGCCGTTCTTCCCCGGGGGCGACGCCGACGCGCCGCCCAGCCGGGCGGCCATGTCGGTGAGCAGCCCGGCGAGCGCGGTGCGGTCGGTCTTGGCCGAATCGAGCGCCTGGTGCGACCGGGTCAGCTCGGTCGTGAGCTGCTCACCCATCATGAGGAGCTGGTCGCGCAGCGCGGCGTCGGCCAGGTTGGCGGACTCCTCCAGCTTCACGTGCCGCTTCTCCAGCGCCCGGATCGCCTCCTTGACCTCGGCGGCGAGCGACTTGAGCTCCTCGGTGCGCTTGGTCCGCTCCGCGGCCAGCCGCTCGTTGAGGATCTGGACCTCGCTCCGGATGAAGGTGTCGAGCGACTCGACCTGCCGGGCGAAGTCGGCGCGGAGGACCTCGTTCTCCTGCCGGAGCCGCTCCTCGATTCCCTGGAGCCGG
>DATLHD010000300.1:0-3803 GCA_035540075.1 Gemmatimonadales bacterium | reverse complement strand
ATGCACAACGGTCTGGAAATCCTGCCCCGCCCTCCCTGGTCGCCGGTGCCGCCGTTGCCGCCGCCGCACTCCCACATCGAGCCACCGATGATCCCGGTGGATCCGCTGTGGGAGTACCGCGAAGTCGTTCGCGGCCACGAGGCCGGACTCATGACCACCGACGAGTTGAACGCGCTCGGCGCCGACCACTGGGAGCTCTCGGGGGTCGCCGCCGCCGGTGACGGTGTCCACTTCTACTTCAAGAGGGAACGGCGCCGCTAGTCCATGCGGCGTGGCTACCGGGTGGTCGCGCTGAGCGACCTCGCTCTTGCGGACGGCGGGCCTCCACTGCATCGTGGAAGGACGGGCGGCGGTCCACGCCCAACCTCAACGACCCTCCCCCAGCGGGGGTCCTGGTGAGGCAAAGGGGGGCATACTCCCGGACAGGCATCGCGAGTTCCTTTGCGTCGCCGCGAGGCGCATTGCTGGGGGGTGTGCCCGTGGCCTGACCAGAGGAACCCATCGATGCCGACCGACAAGGACTTCAAGCGCCTCGTGCGCACTCGCATGCGCAAGACCGGCGAAGCCTACACCACCGCCCGAGCTCACCTCCTCAAGCACCGACCCCAGCGACCCGCTTCCGGCGTCGTATCGCGCCCGGTACCGGCGCCGAACTACGAGCAGCTCGCCGGCATGAAGGACGCCACCATCAAGGCCAAGACCGGCTGCAACTGGGAGCGCTGGGTCTGGGTGCTGGACCAGGCCGGCGCATACGACTGGTCCCATCGCGCCATCGCGGAGCATATCCGGCTCCACTACAAGACGCCCATGTGGTGGACCCAGGCGGTCACGGTGGGCTACGAGCGCATCAAGGGGCTGCGCGCCATGGGACAGCGGAGGGGCGGCGACTACGAGGCGGGAAAGAGTAAGACGCTGGCCGCGCCGACCGCCCGGGTGTATCGCGCCTTCCGCGACACGCGCACCCGCCGGCGCTGGCTGGGCGACGTAAGCCTCACCGTTCGCACCGCGATCCCCAACAAGTCCATGCGGATCACCTGGGGCGACGGCACCAACGTCGAGTGGTACTTTGTGCCCAAAGGCGACGCCAAGTGCCAGGTCGCGGTGCAACACGGGAAGCTTCCCGACCGCGAGGCGGCGGACCGGATGAAGACCTGGTGGGGTGAGCGACTGGGCGAGCTGGATCGGTTGCTGACCCAGCCCAGCGGCCGCTAGCCGCGCAGCTTCCGTCGCACCACCGGGCCGGTCAGCTCCTTCACGGTCTCTCTTCCGATCCATCGTGCCGCCGGCTGGTCGGACTCGACCAGCCGGCGTGCCGTCTCCAGGCAGGCCGCGTTGAGCGTGCGGTTACGCCTGCCCATGACTCGAATCGCCCAGCTCACACCCTTCTTGACGAAATTCCGATCGTCCGCGGCTGCCCGCTCGATCAAGGCGAGCGATTCGAGGAACGCCTCGTCGTCCGCCTTCTTGTCATGCAGCGCCAGGCCAGCGAGCAGCGCGAACGCCGCCCGCTTCACGAACTCCTCCCGCCGCCGGCTCCACGGTCCGACCTTCTTCCAGGCGAGGGGAGTGCGGTCGAACAGGTGGAAGCAGATGGTATCGCAGATACCCCAGTTGTCGAAGTCCCGGGCCCAGCGGTCCATCTGCCCTGGAGTCACGCGCTCGGCCTCGTCCACGAACGCGCACAGCATCCGCGCCTCGTACCAGCCCGTGGCCCAGAGCGCGGCGGCGAGCTCGTGGTCCTTGCCGAGCTGCTTACCGAGCTGCTGGATCGTGCCGACCGGCACGCCGTACGCCTTCGGCGCCGTGATCCCGTAGCGCGACAGCATGTCGTCGCGAACGCGCTTACTGCCCCGGCGCTCGAGCCACGCCAGGGATTCCCGCACCCTTCCCGCCGTAGCGGTCACCGCTCCACCTCCAGCAGCCCGTCCAGTGGAGCGTAGTTCGGCTCCCAGAAGCGGCGGAACTCGTCGGCGAACGCGGCGGCTTCGCGAAGGGGTGTGGCTTCGAGCGTTCGGGGTCGCCACTGCGCCGCTCGGCCTCGCTGGATGAGCCCGGCACGCTCGAGCACCCGCAGGTGCTTCGAGACGGCGGGCCCGCTCATTCGAAAGGGCGCCGACAGCTCCTTGACCGTCGCCGCGCCGTGAGCGAGGCGGGTGAGGACCGCGCGCCGGGTCGGGTCGGCGAGGGCGAAGAAGGTGCGGCTGAGTGGATCCTGGGCGGTGCGCATGGGCTCGATTTGTAGGTAACCTAAAGGTTATATACAAATCCGGTTCCGTCAAGCCTCCCCACTCCGGCCTTTGCGCTCTTCCCATTCCGGTTCACATTCCGCCATGGTTTCGGCTCAGGAGGCGCTCGAACGGCTGCGGGAGGGAAATCGGCGGTTCGTCGCCAACGCCCAGCAGGCAAATGGTTTCCCCGGCCAGACCCGCCCCGCCGACGTGGCCGCCAGCCAGCAGCCCTTCGCCATCGTCCTCGGCTGCTCGGACTCCCGGGTGCCGGCGGAGATCGTCTTCGACCAGGGGCTGGGCGACCTGTTCGTGATCCGGGTGGCGGGCAACATCGTCGCCCCTTCGCAGGTGGGCAGCGTGGAGTTCGCCGCCACCCGCTACTCCACTCGGCTGGTCGTCGTGCTCGGCCACTCCCAGTGCGGGGCCATCCTGGCCACGCTGGAGGAGCTGCGTCGGCCGCAGGAAGACCAGTCGCGCAACCTCCGCGCAATCGTGGATCGAGTACGCCCCTCGGTGGAGGCGCTGCTCGCAACCGAGCTCCGGCACGACTTCGATGCCCTGGTGCGCGAGGGGGTTCGGGCCAACATCCGGGCTTCGGTGAACCACCTCCGCCACGGCAGCGAGATCCTGGAGCAGCTCATTCAGGAGGAGGGCCTCCGGGTGGTCGGGGCCGAGTACAGCCTGGAGACCGGAGTGGTGCAGTTTCTAGAGGGGGTGTCCTGACGGCTTGCGGGGTCTCCGAGGAGGGGTAGACTATCCCGCACGGGAGCCTGACCCCGCCCCCTGTCCGGAGACACCATGCCCGCACCGCCGACAGGCACGATCCTCCTCGTGGACGACGAGGACGGTGTTCGTGTCACGCTCCGCCGCCTGCTCGTCGCGCAGGGGCACACGGTGCTCGAAGCGAGTCACGGGGCGGAAGCGATCGCGGTGGTGCGGATGCGGCGGGGCAACCTCGACCTGGTACTCTCCGACGTGGTGATGCCGGAGATGAACGGGACCGAGCTGGCCGCGAGTCTGCTCCGCGACTATCCGGGACTTCCGGTGATCCTGATGTCCGCCTACGCGCCGGCCGGGCTCACCCAGGTCGGTCCCGGCAGCCACAAAGTCCCGGTGCTCCAGAAGCCGTTCGCCTCGGGACAAATCGAGGAACTGATTCAGGTATCGCTGGAGATGCAGGGCCGGCGCAGGCGGGAAACCCGGCCGACCGCCACGCTCTGATCCAGGCCACCGTCAACCAGCGACGACTACCCCCTCGGCGCCATCTCCTCGCCTCTTCGAAGCGTTCCAACACTCAGTGCCGCGCCGGCTCCGTCTCTCCGGCGTGCCGCCGGGCGACCTCCGCGAGCGCGGACCAGTCCCGCTGGCCGTCGCCCTGGGCGACGGCCTCGAGCAGGTGGTCCCGCAGCAGGCTCGCGACCGGCATCGGCGTCTGCGCCGACTCGGCCGCCGCGAGCGCCAGCCGCACGTCCTTCAGGCCGAGCTCGAGCCGGAATCCGGCCGGCTCGTACCGCCGGTCGGCGATCAGCGCCCCGTAGTTCCGGTACACGGGCGCGGCGAACAAGGTGTTGCCGA
>DATLHD010000299.1:0-3951 GCA_035540075.1 Gemmatimonadales bacterium | reverse complement strand
TCACGCCGCTGTGACCCGCCTCATTCCAGGCCATGAGTGACCGGGCGCTGCGGGAGCAGCTCGCCGCCGTGCTGCGTTGGGAAGACGCGCACGCGGGGTTCGACCGCGTCGTCGAGGGCGTGCCGCAACAACGCTGGAGCGCCGGCGCGGCGGGGCTCCCCTACACGCTGTGGCAGCTCCTCGAGCACATCCGGCTCGCCCAGCATGATATCCTCGATTTCTGCCGCAACCCGGGGTATGCCGAGCTCGGCTGGCCCGACGACTACTGGCCGCCGGCGAGCGCCACGCCCACGGCGGAAGATGTGACCGCCAGCATCGCCGCCGTGCGCGAGGACCGGGAGGCGCTGGCCGCCATGGCGCTGGACTCGGGGATCGATCTCTTCGCCCGCATCCCGCACGGGACAGGTCAGACCTACGTGCGGGAGTTGCTCCTGGCGGCCGATCACAGCTCCTACCATCTCGGCCAGATGGTCGTGGTCCGGCGCGCGCTCGGCATCTGGGACTGAGCGGGAGCGCCTGGTGCCGGTCGTCCTCGTCGCGCTCGCCATCCACCTCCTCATACCGCTCCGGCTGGCGGCGCAGCGCGAGGCGCGGCCGGACGACTTCCTCGGCGTCACCAATTGTGAGGCGGGGAGCGCGGTCACCACCTTCAGGCCGGACGTGCGCGATTCTCTCCTGGTCGCGGAGATCGAGGCCCACGAGGCGGTCCACCGCGAGCAGGCCGCCGCGCAGGGCAACTGCGACGCATTTCTCGCGACCCTGACCAGCGCCCGGCGGATCATCGATGCCGAGCTACCGGCGTACTGCGCCCAGTGGAAGATGCTCGTGGCGCGGGGCGCGGACTCGGCGGCGACCAGACGAGAGTTCGCCTGGCGGATCGCGGCGCAGTCAGGCGCAATGGAGAACCGGCTTCAGATCGCCCAGCAGTTCGAGGAGGAGTGCCGCTGATGGCCGACGAGAACCGCCGCGAGCCGCGGGGCCTGGCACCGGCGCTGCTGGCGATCGCCGCGCTGGGCGTGTTTCTCTGGTTGGGCGCCCGGACCATGAAACTGACCGACCGGTTGCCCGGCAGGGGCGCGACGACCGTCGACCAGGCCGTGATCGTCGAGCGCACCCGCGCGGTGGCGCGACTGGTCACCAGCGAGACGACCCTCAGGGACGTGGTGGTCTACCGGAACCGGCTGCTCGGCTCCACCAAGCGGAGTCTCGTGGTGGTCACCGGCAAGGTGCTCTCCGGCTTCGACCTGGATCGGGGCACGGAAGTGCGGGTGGACCACGAGGCGAAAGTGGTGCACGTGGTCTTGCCGCCGGCCGCGGTATTGGGCGTGGAAATCACCGATCTCCGGACCTACGACGAACAGCAGGGGCTGTGGAACCCGTTCCGGCCGGCGGACCGGGATTCCATCTTCCGCCTGGCGCGCGAGCAGCTCACGCGGAGCGCAGGCGAGGTCGAGCTCGCGAAGCACACCCAGGAGAGCGCTCGCCGGCTGCTCGAAGCCCTGGTGAACGCCGACGGCTACCGGACCGAGGTCGCCTTCGCCGATGACTCGTACGCCGGCGGCGGGGCCCGCGGGAGCGAGGGCCGAGACTGAGCCGGGCGAGGAGCGCGTCGTGCTCCGCGAATCCCGGTAGGCGCGGCGGCGTAGGGGATAGATCCCCTACTGCGGATTGCCGCGATGACCTTGCTCCGTCTCCTGTCGTCGTCCCTCCTCCCGCTCACCCTGGGCGCGGCCTCAGCCGCGGCTCAGGGTCGATCGTCCTCGCCCAGCTACGAGCAGATCGGCGCCCTGGTGCAGGGCGGGCTGGATGCGTTGGCGCGGGGAGACACTGGGGGATATCTGGACGGCACGAGAAAAGCGTTCGCCATCGCTCCGCGGGTGCCGCCGGTCGCGTACCACCATGCTCGCGCGCACGCCCTCGTAGGGAGCAACGACTCCGCTCTCACCCTCCTCGCCCGGCTCGCGGTCGAGGGAGCGGTCGTCGTCGACGAGGCGCCGGCCGACTCGGCGTTTGATCGCCTGCGCCGATCGCGGCGGTGGAGCGAGCTCGCCGCGAGCATCGAATCCTCCCGCCGACCGATCTCCACCAGCACCACGGCCTTCGAGCTACCCGAGCGCGATCTCACTGCCGAGGGCACGGCCTGGGACGCGAAGACGGGGAACCTGTACCTGAGCAGCCTGTACAAGCGGAAGATCGTCACCGTCGGTACCGATGGGACGGCGCGCGACTTCATCACGCCGGGCCAGGACGGGATCGGCCCCGTGGTCGGGATCGAGGTGGACGCCGCGCGCCGGGGACTCTGGGCCGCGAGCATGGTGCTGCAGGGGGCGGGGATTCCGCTCAGCGACACCACCTTCATGGCACACGGACTGCTCTTCCACTACGACGTGGACACCGGTCGGTTGCGACGGCGTTACGTGCTCAAGCCCACGGGGGAGCACCGCCACGGGTTCAACGACCTGACCGTCATGCCGAACGGCGATGTGTACGTCACGGATAGTCAGTCGGGGGGCATCTACAAGCTGTCGGCGGGTGCAGGCGAGGTCGTCGAGGTGCTACCGCCCGGTACCTACACCTTTCCCAACGGGATCACTCGCACCGAGGACGGGCGGCTCCTTTTCGTGGCCCACGGCGCGGGCGTGGACCGGATCGAAGTCGGCACCGGACGACGCCTGCGGCTCGCGTCCCCCGACACCCTCAATCTCAGCGCGATCGACGGCCTCGCCTTCCATCGCAATACCCTCATCGCCCACCAGCCCGGCTGGTTCAACCGCGTGGTGCGGCTCCGGCTCGATCCCCGTCAGGAGCGAATCGCCTCCTGGGAGGTGCTCGAGCGCCACCATCCGCGGTTCCGGCAACCGACCACCGGCGAGGTCGCGGGTGACCTCTACTACTACATCGCCAACGCCCAGCTCCGGAGCTTCCGTGACGGGAAGATTCTCCCGTGGGACTCGCTGGCGCCGGTGCTGGTCCTGAAGACCGACCTGAGCGACGCGCGACCGAAGGCCGGCGAGGCGGTGCGCGAGGCGCTCCGCAGTGGGGCGCCCGGAGCCGCCGTCGCCGTGGGTCGGAGGGGCGACATCATCTGGTCCGAAGGCTTCGGCACCCGGGATCTGGCCACCGGGAGGCCGGTGGGCCCGGGGACGAAGTTCGGCATCGGCAGCATCTCCAAGACACTCACGCTGGCGGCGGCCCTCGCGCTGGCCGATGCGGGCCGGCTCGATCTCGACGCACCGGTGGAGCGCTATCTCCCCGACTTTCCGCATCCGGGGCAGGGCGTCACGGTGCGGCGCATCGGCGCCCATCAGAGCGGCATCGCGGACGACTTCGCCAACGACCACTACTGGTCCAGCGCGCACTTCGAGCTGGACAGCGCCTATCGTCTGATCGCCGCGGCGCCCATGACCTTTTCGCCCGGCACACGGACGGAGTATGCGACCGGTCTCTTCACGATCGTAGGCAAGGTGCTGGAACGCGCAGGCGGGGGACCATTCGGGGAGGTGATGCAGCAGACGG
This sequence comes from Gemmatimonadales bacterium, assembly GCA_035540075.1. Lineage (GTDB taxonomy): Bacteria > Gemmatimonadota > Gemmatimonadetes > Gemmatimonadales > GWC2-71-9 > CAVVWJ01. Next base: position 435 of record DATLHD010000299.1, on the reverse strand, counting down.
TGTTCGAGCCGGCCGGCATGGCGGCAACGGTGCCGAACGACCCGCGGCGGCCACCCGCGGAGCGAACGGCGTTCTACGTGAGCGGCGGTCGCGGCTTCGAGCCGGCACCCGCCTTCGATCCCAGCTTCAAGCTGCCGGGGGCGGGCTTCCTCTCCACTGCCGAGGACCTGGTGCGGTTCGGGATGGCGCTGCTCGAGCCGGGGCTGCTGTCGGAGCAGGCGAGACGGGAGATGTTCACGCCCGTCGCGCTCGCGGACGGCATACCAACCCGCTACGCGCTCGGCTTCCAGGGGTTGGAGGAAGACGGCCGGCGGCTGCTGCTGCAATCCGGAGGCGGGCCCGGGATCTCGAGCTGGCTCGCGATCTATCCCGAGGAGCGGCTGGTCGTCGCCCTCCTCGCCAATGCCACGGGCGCGCCTCTGGACCAGACCGTGC
>DATLHD010000298.1:0-12447 GCA_035540075.1 Gemmatimonadales bacterium | reverse complement strand
GCCGCTTCGTCTTCCACCAGCAGGAGCGTCTCCGTGCCGCCGGGCAACCGACGCCGATCCACCTTCGACGTGGAGGCCGCCTCACCTCCGAGATGACGAGGCAGGAGAAGGGTGAAGGTGGCGCCCTCGCCGGGCGCGCTCTCCACGGTGACGTGCCCGCCGCTCTGCTGGACGATCCCGTACACAGTCGAAAGACCGAGACCGGTACCCTTGCCAGGCTCCTTGGTGGTGAAGAACGGCTCGAAGATCCGGGCGTGCATGGCCGGGTCGATGCCGACGCCGGTGTCGCGTACCAGCAGCGCAACGTAGGAGCCCGGGCGCACACCGTTCCCCCGCATCAGTGAGTCGGCCTTCAGCTTCCGGTTCTCGGTGGCCACCATGATTCGGCCGCCCCGCGGCATCGCGTCGCGCGCGTTCACCACCAGGTTGACCAGCACCTGCTCGAGCTGACCCGGGTCGGCGAGCACGTGCCAGAGTCCGGGCTCGCCCTTGATGTCGAGCACGATCTCGGCCCCGATGAGGCGGCGGAGCATCCCCTCGGTGCTCTCCACCACCGTGTTGAGCGAGAGCACCTTGGGCTGGAGCACCTGGCGGCGACTGAAGGCGAGCAGCTGGCGCGTGAGCCCGGCCGCGCGCTGGCCGGCCTGGCGGATCTGCTCGACGTCGCCGCGGATGGGATCGCCCTGGCGGATCTCCTCCAGCAGCAGCTCGCAGTAGCTCAGGATCGCGGTGAGCAAGTTGTTGAAGTCGTGGGCGATTCCACCCGCGAGCTGCCCCACGGCTTCCATCTTCTGCGCCTGGCGCAGCTGCTCTTCGCTCCGCCGCAGGGCCTCCTCGGCCGCGCGTTGCTCGCTCACGTCCTGATTGAGGACGATGGCCCCTTCGATGCCGCCGCCTGCGCCCATGATCGGCACCGCGGAATTCAGGATGGTGCGCTCGGAGCCGTCGAAGCCCTGGATTCGGATCAGCTCATTCAGGGAGATCTCACCGTCGCGGATGGCCCGCGCCCCCGCCCACTCGTCGGGAGCGATCGGGCGTCCGCTCTCCAGCCACCAGCCTTTGAACTGGTCGAACCCATCGATGCCGATGTAGCGCGCGCCACCCCACAGCTGTTGGCCGGCGGCGTTGCCGTAGATGATGCGCCCGCTGGGAGCCACCACCCAGACACCCACCGGCAGCGTCTCCAGCACCTGCTGGAGCAGCCGGGTGGACTGGGCCAGGGCCTCGACGTTCCGGTAGCGCTCGATGGCGATCCCCGCGAGGTGGCTGGCGATCCCCACGATCCGCAGCTCCTCGGCGGATGGCTCCCTCGGCTCGCGGTAGTAGTTCGCGAAGGTCCCCAGCACGGCACCCGACGTCGAGAGAACCGGCACCGACCAGCAGGCGCGCAACCCGCCCGCCATCACGACCTCGCGGCCGGGATTGTCCCACAGCGGATCGGTCGCAATGTCGCCCACGACGACGGGCGTGCCGCGGTACGCAGCCGTGCCGCAGCTCCCGTGTGACGGCCCGACCGGCACGAGCCGCACGCCGATCGCGACCTCCGGCGGCAGAGACGGGGCGGCGGCCAGCCTGAGATGCTCGCCGCCCGGCTCCAGCGTCATCAGGGAGACCGCGCCGTCGCCGTGCTCCTCCGCGAACCGCACGATGGCCTCCAGCACGCTGCCGAGGTCCTCGCCGGCGGCGATCCGCTCGAGCAGCCGGCTCTGGCCCGCGGCGAGCGATTCGGCGCGCCGGCGCTCTGCGATGTCGGCGCGAAGCTCGGCCTCGACCTCCCGCTCACGGCTCACGTCGGCCAGCGCGCCGACGACGCGCACCGCCTCACCCGACCGTCCGGTCACGACGTAGCCCCGCGCGGTGACCCGGGCGTAGCTGCCGTCGCTCCGGCGGAAGCGATACTCCTGGTCCCAGGCGCGCTCCCCCCGCTCCAGCGCGCCCCTGATTCCGGCCACTACCCGCTCGCGGTCCTGGGCGTGGATGTGCTCGTACCACCAGTCGGCACTGGTGACCGAGCCCGGCGGCGAGTGGCCGAGCAGGCCCTCCAGGGCCTCGCCCCAGACGACCCGATTGGTGACCAGGTCCCAGTCCCACGCTACGTGCCGCGTTGCCTGCACCACCCGCCGGTAGCGCTCCTCGCTCTCGCGGAGATCGGCCTCCACCCGTTTGCGGTCGCCGATGTCCTGGACCGCGTAGACCAGGTGGCGCGGCCGGCGGGCCGCATCCGACACCAGGGTGACCGTGACGAGACCCCAGACCGGGTCGCCGCTCCGCCTGACACAGCGGTGCTCCGAGGTGTAGCTGGAGCACTCGCCCGCGAGCAGCAGTCGCAGCGCCTCGCGCTGCGCCGGGCGGTCGTCCGGGTGGACCATGCCTTCGGCCAGCGCGCCGATCAGCTCGTCCTCTCCGTAGCCGAGCAGCTCGGCGAGGGCGCAGTTCACCCGGACCCAGCGGCCTTCAGGGGAGGCCACGCCCATCGGGATCCCGGTATCCTCGAAAACGTCGGGGGGACGGGGGCCGCCGTTGCCGGCGAACTTGACCACCGTCTCCCGCGCGTCCCTGAGCCGGATCTCGATCTCGGTGGCAGCGCAGGCGGCGAGGTCGCGGAGCAAGCTCACATCCCGCTCCGACCACAGCCGAGGCATCCCGTCCACGACGCTGAACGCGCCCACCACCCAGCCGTCGCGGGTGACCAGCGGCACGCCGGCGTAGGCGATCCAGCCGAACTCACGCACCGCGGGATCGGTGCGGAGCACCGGGTGGCGGCGGGTGTCCTCGACGATCAGCGGCTCACCCGAGACCGCCACCTGGCGGCAGAAGGCGTAGCTCGTCGGGGCGCTCCGCCGGCTCGCCCAGGGCTCCGGCAACCCCATGGCGCTCTTGAAGAACTGACGATCGTCGGCGACGAGGGTGATGAGCGAGACCGGCGCGCCGATGAGGCGGGCCGCCATCCTGGTGAGGCGGTCGAAACCCTCCTCCGGAGGGGTGTCCAGAAGGGCGGTCCTGGCGACCGCGGCGAGCCGCGCGCTGTCGGTGGGTGAGGCCATACGGGCCAACCAAATTAGCTCGGAATCCCCAACGCTGATAGCTTCGCCGGCTGAGCCGGTGCTATCTTCCCGGCCGCTTGCTTCCGCTACCCGGACTTGATCATGCGGCTCCTTCCTCGCGATGAGAAATTCTTCGATCTCTTCAGCGCCGTCGCCACCTTCACGGTGGAGGCGACGAACCTGCTGCAGGAGCTGCTTCGAGCCGACGCCCTGCGGCGGCCCGCGATCGTGGACCAGATCAAGCGCCTGGAGCATCAAGCCGACCAGGTGACCCACGAGGTCGTCACCCGGCTGGACCGGGTGTTCATCACCCCGCTCGACCGGGAGGACATCCACCTCCTGGCTTCCCGGCTGGACGACGTCATGGACTTGATCGACGGCACCGCCCGGCGCCTGTTGATGTTCCATGCCGGAAAGCCTCCGGAAGGCGCGGTGCTCATCGCCGACGTCATCGGCAAGGCGGTGGCCGAGCTGCAGGTGGCTGTCGCTGCGCTGGAGAAGAACAAGGGCGGGACCGTGCTGGCCGCGTGCGTGCAGGTGAAGCGGATGGAGGAGGAGGGCGACTCGCTCTACCACGAGTGGCTCGCCCGCCTCTTCGACGGCCAGCCGGATCCACTAGACGTGATCAAGTGGAAGGAGATCTACGACAACCTCGAGAAGACGCTCGACACCATCGAGGATGCGGCCAACGTGCTGGAGTCCATCTCCATCAAGCACGCCTGAGCATGGACGGCGCCATCGTCTACGTCCTGGTGATCGTCCTCATCGCGCTCACCTTCGACTTCATCAACGGCTTTCACGACAGCGCCAATTCGATCGCCACCGTGGTGTCCACCCGGGTGCTCACGCCCGGGGTGGCGGTGTTCTGGGCCGCCTTCTTCAACTTCATCGCCGCCTTCGTGGTCGGCACCGCCGTGGCCAGGACGATCGGCAAAGGGCTGATCGACATCGCCGTGGTCGACCCCAGTGTCGTCCTGGGAGGGCTGATCGGCGCGATCGTGTGGGACCTGATCACCTGGTGGGGTGGCATCCCCAGCTCCTCCTCCCATGCGCTGCTCGGCGGCTATGCCGGCGCGGCGATCGCCAAGGCGGGTTTCGGCGCCCTGATACCCGGCGGATGGACGCTGCCGCTGCTCTTCATCGTCGTGTCCCCGATCCTGGGCATGACGATCTCCCTCGCCCTGACGGTCGGACTGTCCTGGCCGCTGCGCAACGCTCCGCCGGGGCCGATGGATCGGGTGTTCCGCCGACTCCAGCTGGTGTCGGCCGGCCTCTATTCCCTCTCCCACGGCGCCAACGACGCGCAGAAGACGATGGGCATCATCGTGAGCCTGCTGGTCGCGAGCCAATCGCACTTCCAGGGCGCGAGCGGCTGGCTGGGCCATTTCTACCTGCCCAAGGCGGACCACGTCCCGCTCTGGATCGTGCTCGCCGCGCACGTGGCGATCGCGCTGGGCACCGCGTTCGGCGGGTGGCGGATCGTGAAGACGATGGGGTCTCGAATCACCAAGCTGCGGCCGTTCGGCGGCTTCTGCGCCGAGACCGCGGGGGGCATCACGGTGCTGCTCGCGACCAGTCTGGGCGTGCCGGTCAGCACCACGCACACGATCACCGGCGCGATCGTGGGCGTGGGAGCGGCGCAGCGCCTGTCGGCGGTGCGCTGGGGTGTCGCAGGGCGGATCGTCTGGGCGTGGATCCTGACGATCCCGATGAGTGCGGCGATCGCGGCGATCGCCTACCTCGCGCTGCATCAGCTGACCCTGTCACCCTGAGCGGTGGTCACGCCGCCCGGGTGAACCGCTTCCCTTCCACCGCCTCCGCGTAGTCCGCCAGCAGCCGCTCGTACACCTGATGCCAATCGCGCTCCCTCGCGGTACGGAGCGCGCCCTCGCTCAGGTGCCGTCGCAGCGCCGCGTCGGTCAGCAGCCGTCTCAGACCGTCCTCGATCGCCTTCACGCTATCCGGAACGACCAGCCAGGCGTTGTCGCCGTGCTCCGAGAACTCCAGGACCCCTCCCGACGCCGCCACGAGGGACGGCAGCCCCGAGCCCATCGCTTCGAGCAGCGAGTTGCCGAAGGTCTCGGTCGGCGAAGGAAAGGTGAACAGGTCCGCCGAGGCGTAGGCGGCCGAGAGTTCGTGGCCCTGGAGGAGGCCCGGCACGTGCACGCCGGCGATCTCGCTGCGTCGAATCTCCTCCTCCAGCGGCCCCCGGCCCACGAGAACGAGCTGGGCCGAGCCGCGCACCGGTGCCAGCCGCTCCCATGCCCGGAGCAGCAGCTCGATGTTCTTCTCCCGGGCGATGCGGCCGATGTAGGTGACCAGGAGGTCGCCGGGCCCGACCCTGAAGCGTGCCCGGTATTCCTGGTTCCGGAAGCGGGGATGGAACCACTCGGGGTCCACACCGCGGCTCCAGAGTCCGGTGTGCAGGACGCCGCGGCTGTGCAGGTGCTGCTCGTAGATGCGCGAGGGGCAGAGGACCTTGTGGGCTTGCCCGTAGAACCAGCGGAGATAGTGCCAGCCGGCGCGGATCGCCCAGGGAACGCCGTAGCGTGCCGCGTAGCGCTCATAGTCGGTGTGAGCCGAGGCGACCAACGGCAGCCCGAGCTGCCGGGCCGCCTTCACTCCGGCGATCCCGAGGGAGAACTCGGTGACCACGTGGACCACATCGGGGCGGAACCGGGCCAGGTCGTCCACCACGTCGCGCATTCGCGGGAAGGCCCACTGGACGTCGGGATAGAGGAAGAAGGGGACGCTGGGCGACCGGTGCACCTCGGGGCGGTCGGGCTGGCCCGGGGGCAGACCATACCTCGCCGAATACACCCGGACCTGGTGACCGCGCGCCTGGAGCGCCTCGGTGAGGCGCACCAGGGTCACACCCACTCCGCTCACCATGGGCCAGTAGACTTCGGAGAAGACGGCTACGCGCACGTTCTGTAAGATCCCTTCACTGGCGACCGCCGGCACCAGGCCGACTCGTCCCTGTACCGTATTTCCAACCCTTCTCCCGTACAAGGGTGACCCCCGGCCGGACGCTCGGGTACAGGATAAATTGGACTCATGCGCGTCCGCGAACCGTTCAACGCCGGCTCCCATTTCATCGGTTTTCTGCTCGCGGGGCTGGGCACCTGGTACCTGCTGCAGATGGCGAGCGGAGGAGCCCAGTTCCTGGCGTTCGGCATCTACGGCGCGACGCTGCTGCTCCTCTACGGCGCGAGCACCTGCTATCACGGCCTGCCCCTGGGCGCCGCCGGGCTGCGCCGGCTCCGGACCCTGGACCACATCGCGATCTACTTCCTGATCGCGGGGACCTATACACCCGTCGCCGCCATCACCTTGCGCGAATCGGGAGGCCCCGCCCTCCTCGCCGCGAGCTGGACCATCGCCGTGGCGGGCATCCCGTTCAAGATCCGGTGGCTCGATGCCCCGGTCTGGGTCTCCACCGGGACCTATCTCGGGATGGGGTACCTCGCGCTGGTGGCGGTGGTGCCGCTGGCGAGGGAGGTCGGGACCGGGCTGGGCTGGCTGGTCGCGGGTGGCGTCGCGTACACGGTCGGGGCGATCATCTATGCCGTGGAACGGCCGGATCCGCTGCCCGGTCGATTCGGACACCACGGGCTCTGGCATCTCCTGGTGCTCGCCGGCAGCGCCTGCCATTTCATCTTCATCGCTCTGCACGTCGCTTCAATCTGACACTCGATCGGTCAGGAGCATGACGGCATTCGACATCCGTGGGCCGAACGTGCCTGGGCAGGACCGCGTCCTCACCCCGGACGCGCTCGCCTTCCTCGAGCCCCTCATCCGGCGCTTCGCTCCCGTGCGCGCCCAGCTCCTCGCACGGCGGCGCGAGGTGCAGCGCCGCCTGCGCGCGGGCGAGCTGCCGGACTTCCTGCCGGACACGGCGTGGGTCCGCGAGTCCGAGTGGACGGTGGCGCCCTCCGCGCCCGACCTGACCGACCGTCGGGTAGAAATCACCGGGCCGGTCGAGCGCAAAATGATGATCAACGCGCTGAATTCCGGCGCCCGGGTCTTCATGGCGGACTTCGAGGACGCGCTCTCGCCGCCCTGGACCAACGTCGTCTCCGGGCAGCTCAACTGCATGGACGCCGTGCGGCGCACACTCGAATACGCGAGCCCCGAAGGGAAGCGTTACGCCCTCGGCGAGTCTCTGGCCACGCTCGTGGTCCGGCCTCGGGGGTGGCATCTCGAGGAGAAGCACATCCTGCTGGACGACCTGCCAGTGCCGGCGAGCCTGGTGGACTTCGGGCTCTACTTCTTTCACACCGCTCGCGAGCTGCTGGCGCGCGGGAGCGGGCCGTATTTTTACCTGCCGAAGCTGGAAAGCCATTTCGAGGCGCGGCTGTGGAACGACGTGTTCAACGCCGCCCAGGACGCGCTGACCCTGCCCCGCGGCTCCATACGGGCCACGGTCCTGATCGAGACGATCCTCGCCGCGTTCGAGATGGACGAGATCCTGTACGAGCTGCGGGACCACGCGGCCGGGCTCAACGCGGGCCGCTGGGACTACCTGTTCAGCATGATCAAGAACTTCCGGGACCGTCCAGAGTTCATCCTGCCGGACCGGGCGCAGCTCACCATGTCCGTGCCGTTCATGCGCGCGTATACCGAGCTGCTGGTGCACACCTGCCACCGGCGCCACGCCCATGCCATCGGCGGGATGGCGGCGTTCATTCCCAGCCGGCGCGACGCGGATGTCAACGCCACCGCCTTCGCGAAGGTACGGGAGGACAAGGGGCGCGAGGCGGATGCCGGCTACGACGGCGCCTGGGTGGCACATCCCGATCTCGTGCCGGTGGTGCAGGAGGTCTTCGACCGAGTGCTCGGGGGGCGCCCTCACCAGAAGGAGCGGCGCCGCGAGGAAGTGCGGGTGGGGCGACACGAGCTGCTCGACGTCGGGGTCCCGGGTGCCAGGATCACCAGGGCGGGGCTGCTGAGTGACGTTTCGGTCGCCCTGCAGTACCTCGAGGCCTGGCTCCGCGGCTCCGGGGCAGTGGCGATCAACAACATGATGGAGGACACCGCGACCGCCGAGATCGCGCGGGCGCAGCTGTGGCAGTGGGTGCGGCACGCTGTCCGCACCGAAGACGGGGAGGCTGTAACCGTGGAGCGGGTACGCGCCCTGCTGGCGGAGGAACGGGACCGGCTGGAGTCGATCGCGGCGCCGGAGCATCGACTGCCCGAAGCGGCAGCCCTGCTCGACGCCCTGGTGAGCGCCCGGGAGTTCCCCGAGTTCCTGACGCTCGGGGCCTACGAGAAGTTGGAATGAGCCCGGCGGAAAAGCACGAGGTGCAACGAAGCAGAAGACCTTCGTTGCACCTCGCGCCACTGGGGCGGCTGGGGTCGAACCAGCAACCTCCCGGTTAACAGCCGGGCGCTCTGCCGATTGAGCTACACCCCAAGGAAATCCCGCGGATCGCGGGACAGTCACTTTACACGGCCTGCTAGCGAGCGGTCAAGCCCAAGCGGGTCGGCATCTTGACCGCTCTCGCCACCACAACAAAGTTGTCGGAAATTCGACACCGCCCCCAGTTTCGGCTCGCCTGCCCTCTCCCACACCCGAACCAGGATCCACCCCATGAGGCTGGAGTTCGCCGGTGCGCCCGAAGTCACCGTTTCCAGGGAGGAGGTCTGGGCCCGACTCATGGACCCGAACTTCGTGGCGGCTTCGGTGCCGGGGGTGGAGTCGGTGGAGGCGGTGGACCCCACCCACTTCAAGGTGATCAGCGGAATCGGAGTCGGGCCGATCCGGGTGAGCTTCCAGTTGGACGTGGAGCTGTCCGATGTGGTGCCGCCCGAGCGGCTCCGGATGACCGCACTCGGCCGCGCATCGGGCTCGGCGGTAGACACCGTCTCCAGCGTGCGCCTGGAGTCCCTGGGGAAGGGCCGGACCCGCCTGAACTGGGCGGCGACGACGACGATCAGCGGCGCCGTCGCCAGCCTCGGCGCCCGGCTGCTGGAAGGAATCGCGAGGCGCCTCACCGAGGATTTCTGGACCGACTTCGCCCGGCGGGTAGCCAGCGACGCTAGCCGCTAGTCGTCGCAGGCCGGCACACCCGAGGCCGGGGGAATTTTCCGCTCTGTCGCCGTCGAGGGACGGCGGGTCGGCTTGCCGTACCAGATGACGCAACTCTTCCCGGGCCGCGCGTGGTGCGTCGCGCGCGCGGTCCAGGAGCGGGTGTCGGCCTGGATCAGGCTGACGGAAACTCCCCTCTGCCAGCCGAATTGCAATGGGAGCGTCTCTACCCGCCTCGAGTAGGTGCCCTGGGTGCCGAAGTAAGCGGTTTGGGCCAGGGCGAGCTTGCGGAGGTCCACCCTCATCTGCACGATCGGATCCACTGCGTCCAGGGCACTGGTCGTGTCCACGACCACGGGGGTGGGAGCGGAGGCGGGAGCGGACGCGTGGTCACCGGCGGGAGGCGCCGCCGGGCGAGCGGGCTGCGGAGGCATGACGAAATCGCACGCCACCACGCCCTCCCGGGGGCTTCGATTCAGACGCCGAGTCGCGGGTACGGGGCCGCCGATGCCGGTGAAGGTCACGCAGTCCCGCCCCGGCAGCGCAGGGTGCGTAGCCCGCGCGGCCCAGCCATCCTTCGTGACCCAGAGGAACTCGACCTGGCTCGCCCCGAGCGGGCGAAATCCCACTTTGGCGAGATCCGCGCTGTACGCGCCGTTCTCGGCGAAGAAAGACTGTTGCGCGGCTACCAGCCTTCGAAGCGTCTGACTGATGGCTCGGAAGGCAGCTTCCGCCTCGGGACCGGTGGCCTCACGAGCTCCGCTGTCGCGGGGTGCCGCTCGCCGGGACTTGGCCCGAGCGGAGTCCGCGACCACAGCGACCGGCGGTTGCCGGCGGGCGGGAAGCAGGTCCTCGCAGGCCGTGACCAGGAGCGTCGCGGCCACGATCGCGGCAGAACAACGTGTGCATCTGGAGGTCATGGGTGGGATCGCTCAGGGGTGATGGCTTATCCTATCTCGTGATTCAAGCTTCCGCCAACGGCGGCCAGGCTGGCTCAACCCCGGACGCGGAGATCCAGGTCCTCCTGGACGATCTCCCGTGTAACCGGCTGCCGGCGGCCGCGATCGGCCGGCGCCTGACTCCACCCGGCGGTCTCCATCAGCATCGCCGTCCGACGATCCACCTCGTCGCTCTGCGCCCGGTCGCCGGCGACGGCCGAGGCCAGGTCGAGCCAGGAAAGCGACTCCGCGAAGGCAAAACGCTGGAGCGCACTCTCGCTGGCCCGCAACGCGGAGCGATAGGCCAGCTCCCGGTCGCCCCCCTGCTCGGCATGGCGCGCGACGTCGCCTGCCACCCGGTGAACTTCGGCCGGTGGGGTGGACGCTTCGAGCGATGCCGCGAGCGCCCGGTGCACCTCCAGGCGCCGGGTGGGCGTGAGACGATCTCGTACCACGTGCGCGATGACCGGATGGAGGCAACGGTACACCCCCGCGCCCTCGACCACGAGGCGGCGTTCCGCCAGCGCATCGCACACGGCGGCGGCGTGGAGCCGCGAGATCCCGTGAACGTGAGAGAGCACCTCCGGCCGGCACCCGGGTCCACCAGCGACCGCCACGGTGATCAGCACCTCACCCAGCTCCTCGGGGAGCCCGTCCACCCGCTCGGCGATGACGTCGTGCACCGTGCGGGACAAGGGAAATTCCTTCCCTTCCTCCAGCGCCTCCGGGCTCGCCGTCCACTCCCCACTGGTTTCGTCCGCCGCGAGCAACCCCTGGGCGAACATGGTCTTGATCAGCTCGAAGATGTAGAAGGGATTTCCCCCCGTGATCCGATAGATCCGGTGGGCGAAACGGCGTGCGCCAGTTGGCGTGCTGACGTGCCCCAGCTCCCGGACCAGTCGCCACACCTCTTCCTCCCCCAAGCCCGTCAACGAGATGGTCTCCGCACCGGCTTTCGCCCGGAGGGTTCGGCAGAGCCGGGCAGCGGGCGCGTCTCGCTCCAGCTCGCCCAGGGTGATCGTGCCCAGCCAGAGAATCGCCGCGCGCTCCAGCCGGCGGGCGAGGAACTGGATCAGCTTGCAGCCGTCCTCGTCGCACCACTGGAGATCGTCCACCGAGATCACCAGGGGTCGCTCGGCGGCGAGGGAGGCCACCACTTGGGCAACGCCTTCGTACAGCCGCCAGGCATCGGCGGGATCGGCGGTGGGCTCGGGCTCCGCGAGTCCGGGAAAACGCTGCCGAAGATCGGGCAGAAGCCTCGCCACTTCGGTCAGCCATTCGGGGGCAGTCGAAGCCAGGCCGGGAGCGTCGAGACCGCTTCGCAGAGCGTCCACGATCGGGGCGAACGGCACGGCGGTGGTGGCGTCGTACCCGCGACCCCGGAGCACGGTCGCGCCGTCCGCCACGACGGTCCGGAGGAAGTCGTCCACCAGGCGGGACTTGCCGATGCCAGCCTCTCCCTCGACCAGGACGATTCTGCGCATGTCCTTCGCTGCAGCCTTCCAAGCTCTCAGGAGAACAGCCCAGTCCTCAGCACGGCCGATGAGGCTGGCCTCGAGCAAGGGCGCGTGGGCATACCACTCATCGCCGGTCGGCGCTGGGCGCACCTTCGTGGCGTCACCCTCGATCCGGCGGCCCAGCGCCAGCAAGGCGTTGGATGGCTCGCAGCCGGTCTCCCGCAGCATGACGGCGCGAAACTCGGCCAGTCGAGCGAGGGCGGCTCCCCGGTCTCCCGCCAGGTACCGCGCTTCGATCGTCAACCGGGCCGCTTCCTCGGAGAGTCGGTCGAATGCGAGCCAGCCGTCGGCCCGATCTGCCGCTTCCCGCCACCGGCGCTGGTCCATGGCGTCACGAATGAGCGCGGCGAGGACGCCGGCGTATCGCCGAATGAGGCCGGACCTGGTGTCCGCGACCCATTCATCGAACTGTGGTGCGTTTCGGGTGGAGAATCCGGCGAAAAACCGCGGAATATCGATTGCCGCAGCGGCCTCGGGGTCCGACTCCGCCAGCCGCAGGAACTCGGTCACGTCGCAGCGCACCGGCTCCGCCAGCCGGACCATCCGTCGATCGGAGGTCACCAGGCCTCCGAGGGAGTCACGCAGCTGCTTCAGCGCCTGACGCAAGGAGGCGCGAGCTTCCGCCTCCGGCGACTCCCCCCAGAGGAGGTCGGCGAGCGCTTCCCGGCTGTGCGGTCGGGGCTCGAGCGTGAGGTAAGCGAGGAGGGCAAGCGCCTTGGCGCCTGGCTGGGGCCTGATCGGCTCACCGTCGGGACCGGAGACGGAAGGAGGGCCGATCAACGTCAGCAGGGCAGCCGGCACGGGAACGTCCAGGGGGGGTTACCAGACGATTCTACCTGCCGTTCACGGAAGAGCAATAGCAATTCACGGGGGATTCACGGTCCGGTCCCAGATTGCCCCTCGGTTCTGCTGACCCA
>DATLHD010000297.1:0-9783 GCA_035540075.1 Gemmatimonadales bacterium | reverse complement strand
CTTCCTCGCTCACGAGCTGGCGCCCCTGGCCGAGCGCCACACCCTCATCCTGTACGACATGCGGAATCGCGGCCGGTCCTCGCGGGTGGAGGACGGCCGGCTTCTCAGCATCCAGAAGGACGTCGAGGACTTGGAGGCGGTACGGCGCCATTTCGGCGTCGAGCGCTTCGTCCCCATCGGCTACTCGTATCTGGGACTCATGGTTGTGCTCTACTCCATGAAGCACCCGGAGCGAGTGGAGCGACTCATACAGCTCGGGCCGGTGCCCCGAAAATTTGACACCGAGTACCCCGCCAGCCTGTTGCACCGCGATTCCGCGCCGGTGGTGAGCCCCGCGGCCGCGGCTCGTCTCGACTCGTTGGAGCAGGCGGGATGGCTGACGGAGCATCCGAAAGAGTTCTGCGAGGAATCCCGAGTCACGGCGGTCCGGCTGGTGGGTGATCCGGCGAAAGCGGCCTCGCTGCCGGACCTATGCGACATGCCCCACGAATGGCCGGTGAATCTGCGGCGGCATTTCGACCACCACTTCGCTGGGGTCCAGCGGCTGGATGTTCCGCGGGAGGCGGTGGCGCGCGTAAAGATGCCGGTCCTCACGATCCACGGCACCTGGGACCGCAACGCGCCCTGATCACCGTGGAGCGCGCCGCCCACCAGCTCGTCACCGACGCGCCCGAGATCGTCCTCCCCGCCATCGACGAGTTCGTCTCCGGGCGTTGGCCCTCTCGAGCCGAGAAGATCACGACGCTCGAGCGCTCGCCGCTGTGATGGCTCGCGCCGCGGCACTGCCGCGCAGCGCATCCTCCACGATCTGCGCCTGTTGCTCCATGCCGTACGCGTCGAACGGCCGGCCGGGCGAAGCCGTGTAGGCATAAGGGCTCCGGCCCACGCCGAGCACCCGGTGGGCCAGATCCCGGAGCTGCGCCGCGGCGCCGCGGATGTAGTAGCGCCACGGGCCCCACGCCTGATACTGCGCACAGTGGGTCGCTTCGTGGGCGAGCGTCGCGACGTCGGCCTCGCACCGGGCGGGCAGAAATACGTGATTGCCGAGCGCGACCGCGCGGCCCCGGCTGAGCCCGAGCACCGCGCGCCGAAGAAGGCCAGCTCCCCGGCCGCACCCGCTGCCATAGAGCCGGACCCGGCTCCAGTTCACCGGCAAGGGGAGTGCGCCGATCGCCGCGCACACCTGGGGCGATACCCTCCGTCCGCCGGAGCCGTCGGACCTCACTTCCCCAAAAACTCCCCGATCGGCGACAGCGACTCGATGTGGTCGCACGCGATCTTGAATGCCGCCATCATCGGCACGGCGAGGATCGCCCCCGGCACGCCCCAGATGTACCACCAGAACACGAGACCGATGAACAGCGCCACCGTGTTGAGCCGCATCCGATTCCCGTAGATCGCGGGGGTGACCAGGTTGCTCTCGATCAGATTGAGCACCAGGAAGGCGCCGGGCACGAGCATGGCCCGGCCGGTGTCCTCGAAGGTCATCAGCGCGGCGAGCGCGAGGAGCACGACGTTTGCGACCGCGCCGACGTAGGGCACGAAGTTGAGCACCATGGCCACCACGCCCCAGAGCACCGGATTCGGCATGCCGAGCAGGTACATGACCAGACCGGTGACCACGCCGACGCCGATGTTGATGAGGGTGGTGGTGAACAGGTAGAGGGAGATCTGGGCTTCGGTCTCGCGGATGATCGTCACCGCCACCCGTTTGTCCTTGAACTGTGGCAGGACGGCCACGAGCTTCTGGAGGAACAGGTCGCCCACCGCCAGCAGGAAGTAGGTGAGGAAGATGACCACCGTCGCGGTGCTGAGGAACGCCGTGGTGCCGCCGAACAGTTGCTTGGTCAGGCTGGGGCCCTTGATCTCCACCTTGGGTCCATCGTCCGCGCCCACGTCCGTCACTCGCTCGACCTGTTCCGCCGCCTCGGTCACCTGCGCCACCGACCCGCGCATGCTCTCGATCTTCTCCCGCACCTTTTCGATGCTCTGCGGTGCGAGGGCGAGATAGTCCGCCGCCGGCCCCGCCAGGTAGTAGATCCCCAGCCCCAGCGTGGCGATCAGGCCCAGCACCACGAGGCCGGCACCCCCCGCTTCGGGGAGGCCGATTCGGCGGAGCGCCCGCACCAGAGGCCTGAGCAGAAAGTCGAGCAGGATCGCCAGCACGATCGGCAGGAAGAACGATTGTGCCAGATGCAGGGTATAGAACACCGCGAGGACGAAAAGCCCCATCAGCGCGACGTGTCGCGCATCGGCGTTCTCGCCCAGCAGGTTGGCCAGCTTGGAGACGTTGGGTGGCTCGCCCGCGGGCGCGGGCTCGGGGCTCAGCGCGCCCTCGTCCACGTCGGGCGTGAGAACGGAACCGTCGTCGGTCTCGATCGCCGGCGATCCTTCGGAACGGCTCGTCATGGATCTCTCGTAGAGGAAGCGGCCCCTTGTCCCGCCCCGCGCGCCCGGGCTAAGGTTAGCCCGCCCGGCGCCTGCGGTCTGTGCGCCAGCACACGAGTCCCCTCTCAATCGCTTTCGAGCATGGCGCGCTTCTGGGTATCGCTGGTCTCGCTGTGGACCTGGCTCGTGCTGGTCGCCTGCATACTGCTCTGGCTGCCGCTGATGCTGCTGGTGCGCCTGGCTACCCTGGCGGATCCCGGCCGGTACTGGACCGGCTATCTCTTCCGCCAGATCGGGGTGGTCACCGCAACGCTGAACCCGTATTGGAAGTTCAGCTACCGCGGCACGATGCCGGCCGACCCGCGGAAACCCTACGTCGCCGTCTCCAACCACGAGTCGTTCACCGACATCCTGCTGATCAGCCACCTCCCCTGGGAGATGAAGTGGCTCTCCAAGACCGAGCTGTTCCGCATTCCGGTCATGGGGTGGCTCATGCACATCGCCGGCGATGTGCCGGTGAAGCGAGGCTTCGGGGCCAGCGCGGTCGAGGCCATGACGAAGTGCCGGGAGATCCTGGCGCGGAAGGTGTCGGTGATGATTTTCCCGGAAGGCACCCGCTCGCCCACCAACGATCTCCTGCCGTTCAAGGACGGGGCGTTCCGCCTCGCGATCGACGCCGGCGTTCCCATCCTTCCGCTGGCGCTCCACGGCACCAGCACCGCGCTCCGCAAGCACGACTGGCGGATCGGCCCCTCGACCGCGGTAGTGGAGGTGCTCACGCCGGTGGAGACGACCGGCCTCACGCCTGCCGATGTGCCGGCACTCAAGGAGCGGGTGCGCTCCATGATCGTGGAAGCGCGCGACCGGCTGGCAAGAGAGCTCGAATGAAGCGGCCGTGGAGCGCACCGGCCGCCGCCGCGCTCCTCACCGTCGCATCGGCCTGCGACTCGAAGCCGGAGCCGGTGCGGGGCTTCGACCCCGGCCCCGTGCCCGCGGAGCTCGCCGATGGTGAGCGGGGCTACGATGGGAACTGCCGCCCCTGCCACGGTCCCCTCGGCACCGGCACCCAAGCGGGGCCGCCCCTGGTACACCGAATCTACGAGCCGAGCCACCATGCCGATGCGGCCTTCCAGCTCGCGGTCACCCGCGGCGTGCGCGCCCATCACTGGACCTTCGGCAACATGCCGCCGCTGCCGGCAATGGATTCCACCGGCATCGCGGCGGTGACCGGCTACGTCCGCTGGCTCCAGCGACAAGCCGGCATTCACTGACGCTCGCTAGCTCTTCCCCAGATCGGCGGGCGCCTTCACCCGCCCAACGACTCCGGCGAGTGCCAGCAGCGCCAGCGCGTAGGGCAGCATCAGGAAAAGCTGATAGGGCACGTCGAGCCCCAGAGTCTGGAACAGAAACTGGAGCGCCATGGCCGCCCCGAAACCCAGCGACGCCAGCGCCACGCCCACCGGGTGCCACCTGCCCAGAACCACGATCGCGATGGCAACGTAGCCCCGTCCCGCCGTCATTCGCTCCGCGAAGGTCCCGACCTGAGCCAGGACCAGGGTCGCTCCCGCTAGCCCGCCGAAGGCTCCGCCGGCGAGCGTCGCCGCCGCGCGTACCACCCTCGTTCGCACGCCGCTCGCCCGCGCCACCGACGCCGCCTCGCCCGTGGCTCTCAGCGCCAGTCCGGTCTTGGTGCGAAAGAGGAACCACCAGACCACGGGCACCGCGAGGAGGCTGAGGTACGTCGGCGCCGGCTGACCGAAGAAGGCTGCGCCGATGACCGGCAGCTTCGAGAGGCCCGGCACTGGTAGCGGCGCGAGGGTGGGCAAGTCCAGCCCGGCGCCGGTGGCGCCGAACGCCAGCCGGTAGATCGTGCCGGTGAGTCCAACGGCGCCCAGCGTGATCGCCGTCCCGGCGATCACCTGGTCCGCGCGCGCGCCTATGACCACCAGCGCGAACACGCCTGCCAGCAGCATGCCCGCGAGGACGGCCGACCCCGCGCCGGCCCACGGTCCCCAGGTCGCCGCTCCGACCGCCGCCGCGAGCGCGCCCGTGAGCATGACCCCCTCGAGACCCAGGTTCATCACCCCCGAGCGCTGGGCGACGGTCTCGCCGGTTGCCGCCAGCAGGAGCGGTGTGGCCACCCTCACGGCGGCGGCGAGGAAGCCTTCCGTGACGGCCATCGCATCCATCAGCCGGGTGCCCTCCGGACCACCGATGCGGGCGACGCCAGCGTCGTTGCCCCATGCCGACGCGCCGATTCCGCCAGCAGCACCACGATGATGACGACCGCTTCGACCAGGTACACCGCCACGGCCGGCACGTCGGCCTCTCGCTGCATCGCGCCCGCGCCGGCCTCGAGGGCGCCGAAGAGCAGGCCCGCGAGGACGACACCGAACGGGTGCAGTCGCCCGAGGAGGGCGACCGCGATGGCGGTGAAGCCGTATCCGGGCGAGAGATTCTGAAACAGCGCATAGGAGACGCCCGAGACCTCCACCCCGCCGGCCAGGCCTGCGATGGCGCCGGAGAGTGCGAGGGCGAGCGCGGTGATCCAGCGGCTGTCGATTCGACCGGCGATCTCGGCCGCGCGGGGCCCAAGCCCGACAGCTCGAAGTCGGAATCCCCAGAGCGTGCGGCTGAAGATCCAGTGCAGCAGCAGCGCACCGGCGAGCGCCAGCGCGAGTCCCGCGTGGAGGCGAGTGCCGGGCAGGAGTGGGAGCCGAGCCGATTCGGCGATCGGATCGCTCTGGGGGTAGATATGCTGGCTCTCCTGGAGTGGCCCTTGCACCAGGAGGCTGGTCAGCGCCTCCGCCACGAAGTTGAGCAGCAGCGTGCTGATGACCTCGAGCACACCGTAGCGCACACGAAGCAGGACCGGGATCGCTACCCACAGCGCCCCGGCGAGCACAGCGCCCGAGAGCACCGCCGCCACGGCGAAAGGTGAAGGAAGATGCCCGACACTCAGGCCGATCCAGGTGGCGGCGATGGCGCCGGCGTAGAACTGTCCTTCGGCGCCGATGTTGAAGGCGCCGCCGCGGAAAGCGAGGGCGAGCCCGAGGCCGATGAGGATGAGCGGGACGGCGCGCACCAGCGTGGCGGAGGTGAGCGCATACCAAGAACCGAACGCGCCGGACCAGAGCGCGCCGAGCGCGGCGCCCGAGTCGTACCCCGCGAGCTCCAGACCCAGGGCGAGGACGACCAGGCCGGCGAGGAGCGCGCCGGCACCCACCAGCCAGCCTGAGAATCGCACCGGCAGCCTCAGCCGCCCGCCAGCATGAGGGTGCCAAGCTCGTCCCGGGTGGCGCCTTGGGCCGCCTCGACCAGCACGCCTCTCCTCGCGACCACGATGCGGGTGGCCAGCGCCAGCACTTCGTCGAGATCGCTGGAGTGGAACACCACCGCTGCGCCTCCTGCAGCGGCCCGGCGGAGCCAGGCGTGGATCGTGGCTGCCGCCCGGATGTCGAGCCCCCGGGTGGGGTTCTCCGCGACTACGACGGCGGGCCGCTTCGAGAGCTCGCGGCCCACCACGACCCGCTGCTGGTTGCCGCCGCTCAGGGACGCCGCCGGCACCCACGGCCCTGGCGCGGTGACCGCAAGCTCGTCGAGCAGTGCCGCCGTTCTCGCCTCGGCGGCGCGCCAATCCACCGTGCACCCACGGATCCAGGGATCCGATGGTGAGGAGCCGAGAACGATGTTCTCGGTCAGCGTCATCGCCGGAATCAGTCCCTCGGTGGTGCGGTCCTCGGGGACGAAGGCGATCGGCTCCGTGACCTGCCGGAGGCCGCGGAGGGGATGGACGCGCCCAGCGATCGCGCGCAACAGCTCCCGCTGGCCGTTCCCCTCCACCGCGGCGACGCCGACGATCTCGCCCGCGGTCACGGTCAGGGATGCGCTCCGCAGCGCAATGCCGAGTCCGCCCTCCCGGGCGACGTCTACACCCTCCAATCGCACCAGTAGGCTGGCATGCGCGCGCGGGGCGGGGGTCGGCGGCTCGATCCTTTCCTCCACGGTCCCTTTGCCTATCATCGCCGCCGCAAGCTCGGCCGCCGTGATGTCGGCGATTCCCGCGGAGAGCACCACGCTGCCGTGCCGAAGTACCGTCACCCGGTCGGCCGCGGCGAGTGCCTCGTCCAGTTTGTGCGTGATGAGCACGGCCGCGCCGCCCCGGGATGTGAAGCGGCGAATCACGCCGAGAAGATCGCCGACCTCCGCCGGGGCCAGCACCGCGGTCGGCTCATCCAGCAGAAGGAACCGGGCCTCGGCCGCGAGCGCCTTCACGATCTCGAGTCGCTGCCTGAGGGCCACGCTCAGGTGCTCGACTCGAGCATCCGGATCGAGGGGCAGACCGGCCTGCTCGCTCGCCTCCTTTACCCGACGGCGAAGCCGAGCCGGGGCGACCGGCCAGCCCGCGGTCAGCGCGACGTTCTCCGCGACTGTGAACGCCGGTACCGACGTGAAGTGCTGGTGGACCGTTCCGATTCCGAGCCGCCGGGCCTCCCGAGGCGACAGTCGTGGCCGCGCTATGTCGTCCACCAGCACGACCCCCGCGTCCGGCTGGAGGAGACCCGCCGCGATCTGCATGAGGGTCGTCTTGCCGGCGCCGTTCTCCCCCAGGAGCGCGTGGACTTCTCCGGGGGGCAACGTGAAATCGGCCCCGTGCAACGCGTGCACGGAGCCGAACCTTCGATGGATACCCCGCAGCTCCAGCCCCGGCATCAGAGGCCGGTCGGATGATCGTGGAACTCCCACTCCAGGTCGAAGCGGTCGCCGAGGTGGGAGGCGAGCGCCTGGACACCCAGGGTTTCGGTGGCGTAGTGACCCGCGTAGATCACGTTGAGACCCCACTCCACCGCGTCGAAGTAGGTGTGGTGCGGTCCTTCACCGGTGATGTAGGTGTCGAGGCCGGCGTCGCGCGCTGCGCCGATCATGTTGCCCGCGCCGCCGGTGATGATACCCACCCGCGAGACCCGGTCGGGGCCGCCAGGGATCAGTCGCGCTCCCGGCGCGAAGGTCCCCAGCGCCCGGTTCACCTCGCCGACGAACGCGTCCCGGGTGCCGAGTCGGGGCGGCGCGAAGCCCCAGACCCCGATCGCGCTCCCCTTGTAGTCCCCGAACCACCCTTCCACCTCGATCCCCAGGCGATCGGCGAGCACCACGTTGTTCCCCACCTCCGGGTGCAGATCGAGCGGAATGTGGGCGGAGTAGACCGCGATGTCATTCTCGAGCAGGGCCAAGAGCCGGCGGTACCGTCGACCCGTGACCGGGACATTTCCATCCCAGAACAGCCCGTGGTGAACGATCAGCAGGGATCCCGGGGACACGCGGGCGATGGTGCCCTGAGAGGCGTCCACTGCCGCGACTATCCCGTTCACGGTGCCGCCGTTCTCCACCTGAAGCCCATTCACCGCGTTGCGCTCGTCCGCCACTTCCCGGATCCTGAGAAACTCGTCGGCATAGGCGACGATGTCGGTCAGGGGGGCTCCGCTCACCGGGCCATCGCCTGCATGGAAGCCGGTCTGGGTGCAGCCATCAGGGTGCCGGCGGCGATGGAGTCGGCCGCTGCCTGGAGTCGGGAGCGCAGGGTCTGATCCACCATCGACTCGAGCGCCGGGTTGGGGACATAGCGGACCACCCCGCTCGCCAGGCCGAAGGCCTCCACCCGGGGCCGGAAGATCCCCGCCTTCACCTCCCTCGCGACCGTCAGGAAGGCACGGGGGAGGTCGATGACCGCGCTGCCCACCACCCGGTCGGGGGCCAGGTGCGCCTGGTCGTCGTTGGAGCCGAACACGTACACCCCGGGGCTCTCCTTGGCCGCCTGGAAAACGCCGAGGGCCGCCGCGTCCGCGTTGTGGTGGAGCATGTCCACTCCGACCCGGATCAGAGCCAACGCCGCTTCCCGGCCCGCCGCCGCATCATCGAAGCTGTTGAGATAGATCTTCCGGGTCTTCACGTCGGGGTCGACGGCTCGGGCGCCATTCAGCCAGCCCTGGTACGCGGCCTCGATCGGCGGGAGCTCGATGCCCCCGACGAAGCCGAGGACATGGCTCCGGCTCAGGCCTCCCGCGACCATGCCGGCCAGGTAGCTCGCCTCCTCCAGTCGGAAGATCAGGGGCGCCACGTTCCCGACCGCACGCCGCCCGGAGGTGATGATGAAGATCGTCTTCGGATACTCGGCGGAGACCCGTTCCGCCGGCTCCTGGAACTCGAACCCGTGGGCGAAGACCAAGTCGTAGCCCTGAGCCGCATAGGTACGGAGCGCCTCGACCTGGTCCGACGGGGTCCGCGCTTCCACGTGGCTGATCGCGAGCCCGAGCGAATCCCGGATCATCTGGAGGCCCTGCCAGGCGCCGGAATTCCAGGCTGCGTCGGTTACCGACCCGGGCGTGATGAGTCCGACACGCGTGCCGGAAGCGGATTCACCCTTGTGGCACGCTGCCATTGACACAATGCCGACAGCATAGAGCCAGGTAACTGCCAGTATAGAAAATCGGCTCTGCGAGGCCCCCAGCATCGCCTGTAGACTCAGCAGTGAGCCGACATCAAGCAGCCATCATTTAGTCACCAGGCCTGCACCGGGGGTCTTCGGGACGTCCATCTTGACCTCGCCGGCAACCTTGGCACCCTCTACGATGGCGATCCGCCCAGTGTGAATGTCGCCGGCGACGACGGCGGTCGCTTGGAGCTCCACTCGGTCGGAGGCATGGATGGCGCCGGTCACCGTCCCGGCGATCACCGCCTCCTGGGTATGGAGGTCTCCCTCGATGGTCGCGCCCTGGGTGACCAGGATCTGGGAGCCGACTTTCACCGTGCCCTTCACCCGCCCCTCGATTCGCACCACGCCTTCCGTCTCCAGATCGCCGATCACCGCCATGTCACTGGCGATGATGGAGAACGGTATCTGATCGGTTCGCCGCCGCTTGAGCTCGTTGCCCTGCTCGTCACGCGCCGCATTGGAAAAGATCCCCATCAACCCCCCTGTTTGACCATGGTCCTGGGATCCAGCGAAGCGCCGCCCTGCCGGATCTCGAAATGGAGGTGCGGTGCCGTGGACCGCCCGCTGTTCCCGCTGAGGCCGATGACCTCGCCAGCCTCGACATTTTGGCCGTCTGTCACGATGATGCGCGAAAGATGTCCGTACATCGTCTGGTATCCTTCAGGGTGATCGAGAAGGACGTACAGACCGTACTCCGGGTCTTCGCCCACCTGGTTGACGGCGGCGCCCCCCGACGCCCTGACCTGCGTGCCGACGGGCACGGCGATGTCCAGCCCGGGATGAGGCTCGTCCTTCCCCGCTGCGCCGAGCTGGACCTGACCCCGGGTCACGTACCCGGACTCGAAGAGAGGCCACTCCTGGGGAACCGTGGGGCCGGGCCCCGGCGGCTTGGGCTCTCCCCCGAC
>DATLHD010000296.1:0-4329 GCA_035540075.1 Gemmatimonadales bacterium | reverse complement strand
CTCGACATCATGTGTCCTGGTTGTGAAACCGAAGGCTAACGCGTTCCGCGGTGGCGCGCGAGCCCCTCCATCAGAGAGCGCGAGCCAGGAGCCACACCCCGATGGCGCCCACGGCCGCACCCACCAGTCTCCGGTAAGTCGCGGGCCCCATCCGCAGGAACAGCCGCTCACCCCAGACCGTGCCCGCCAGGCAGCCGGCGGCCGCGACGGCGATCGGAAGGGCGAGGGACCAAAGCTGCGCACCCGCGCGAGCGAGGTAGACCGGTGTCCGGGCGAGGTCGACCATCAGGGCCACGGCAGTGCTCGTCGCCAGGAATACCCGAGGCGGCAGATCGAAGGCCAGCAGTCCAGCGGCGCGGAGCCCCCCCTGATTTCCGACGAGTCCGCCGAAGAACCCCGAGATCAATCCCAGGACGAGAGCAACCGGCGTCGCCGACTGCCGCCCACCAAAGTTTCCTGTCAGACTCGCCAGCGCGGTAGCGATGAGCAGCGAGCCGAGTCCCCCAAGGAGCGCGGGACCGCTGAGCGTGGATTGAAGCAGTGCGCCGCCCAGCCCGCCGGCCGCACTCAGGAGACCGAATCGCAGGAAGGTCGGACGATCCACCGAGGCCGCGTGCCTGAGCAATCGCACCGCGGTGGCGAGGAGATGCGGCAAGGCGACCACCGCGATCGCGAGCTCAGGACTGAGACGCAACGTGAGCAGCGGCGTCAGCAGACTCCCGATTCCGAAGCCAACGACGGCCGCGGTGCTTCCCGAGAGCGCGCCGAGCGCGAAGAGTGCCAGGAGAAAGATCGGGCTGTCTATTTCGCAGGCTCGACGGAGTCTGAGGTGAGAAGTGTAAGATTCATTTCTGACGTGACTTACAGTATCCACACGAGAGACGTTGAACGGTTCACCGAGCCGGTCGCTTCCGCGTGCGCGCGCGCCTCGCGACTTCGACCGCTCTGACCGCCCAGGGTGCGAGCGCCTCGGCATCCTCCAGCACATCGGCCGGCACTTCGTAGTACTGCATTACCTCGCCGCCGTCCCCGCGGGGGCGGAACGGCTCCATGCCCAGCTCCTCGAAGCGGCCGCGGGTATGGTCGTCCACCTTGAAATAGAGCACCTCATCGTGCATGAGGGCGAAGAAGAGATCGCCTGCATAGATCCCGACTCCGCCGAACATGCTCCGGGCGCGCAACCCGGGCGTCGTGCGCGCGAGCTGCTCCAGCGCGAAGGTCCGGAATCCATCACTGACGCTCACCGCGGCTCCGGAACGGCGTCCAGTCGCTTGGTCATGAGGCGCAGCCCGCGCTCTGCGAAGCCGCTGCGGCGGTAGAGCGCGTGGGCCCGCTCGTTGTCGATCTCCACCTCCAGGTGCATCGCTCCGGCACCATGCGCCCGGCAGGCGGCCTCCGCCCATTGCACCGCTTGCCGGCCCAGCCCCAGTCCGCGATAGAGAGGGGAGACATACAGCTCGTCGATGAACGCGTCGCGGCCGTGAAACTCCATGCTGTACCCCCAGGTGAGCACCAGATAGCCGGCTGGTTCCCCGCCCTGCTCGATCAGCCGTACCATCCCGCGTTCCGGGGCGTCGAGCAGCCCGCGGAGCGCCGCCTCCGCGGCATCACGACGCAACGGCGTGGACCCGTCCTCGTCGTAGAGGGCACGCATGAGCTCGAGGAGAACGCCGACATCGGATGCGGTAGCCGGCCGGAAGGACGCCGCGGACATGGCCGCTTCAGCGGCCTTCCACGTGGACGAGCCTGGTGCGGTGTTTCAGGGTGCGAATCGCCAGGCACACCAGCAGCGTGGCCGCCAGCGCCGTGCCCCAGCGGGGATCGAGAGTCAGGCGTCCGGTGACGGCCTGATCGCTCACCACCTTGAGGGCGGTGAGCGATGCCACCAGGGCGAGGAGACTGGAATGCTCCCGGCGGAGCACCGTCAGCAGCGAGAAGCGCGTCAACGGGGAGCGCCACCCGCGCAGCGAGGCAGGAAGGCCGGCACGGTCGACGCCCAGGCGGTGTAGTCGCCGCCGAAGCGGCGCCGGAGGAACTCCTCCTCCGCGGACATGATGCGCTCGTAATACAGCCAGAAGACGAGGCTCACGATCACCGGCGCCCACCACGCGCCGGTGAACAGCGCCACGCCCAACCACATGAGGTAGTTGCCGACGTAGAGGGGATGCCGCACCAGCGAGTAGAGGCCGGTGGTGTTGAGGGCCGCCGCCTGTGGGCGGCCAGTGTTCCGCTGGGACGTGTCCTTGGGCACGAACCCCACCGTCGCCCCCCGCAGGGTGAGCCTGCCGATGGCGAGGGCGACGCAGAGCGCGTTCCACCTCGCGCCCGGGGTCGTTCGATCTGGGCTGTGCCACGCGGCGTACAGCACCAGGGGGAAAAGCAGAAGCGGGAGGTAGCCGCGGCGGCGGAAGAGCCAGTTACCGGAGGACTCGAACTCCTCGCGCATGCCCATACCCGGTCCTAGCCCTCGAGGTCGCTGGAGCGCTCGATGATCCGTCCGACCAGCCCGTAGCGCAGTGCGGCATCGGCACTCAGCCAGAAGTTGCGATGGGTGTCCTCCTCGATCCGCTCCAGCGGCTGTCCCGTTTCTCGCGAGAAGATCCGGTTGAGCCGGTCGCGCATCCGCAGGATCTCCCGCGCCTCGATGTCGATGTCGCTGGCCGTTCCGCCCGCCCCACCGGCAGGCTGGTGCAGGAGGAAGCGCGTGTTCGGCAGACAGAACCGCTGCTCCCGCGGCGCCGCCACATAGATCAGCGCGCCGGCGCTCGCCACCCACCCCGTGCCGATCATGCGTGATCGCGGCCGGATGAAGCGGATCAGGTCGTGGATGGTATCGCCCGCCTCCACGTGGCCGCCCTGCGAGTTGATGAAGATCGTGATCTCGGCCTCGGACTCGGCGGCGAGGGCGAGGAGCTGGCCCGAGACGGTGGAGGCGAGCTTCTGGGTGATCTCGCCGCTGATGATGATCGTGCGCGCCCGCAGAAGCCGCTCGACGACCGGGTCGGCGACTGCGGTGGGCGGGCTCTCGGGTTCGTGATGGCGGAGCATGGATGCGATCTCCACAGGTTGTCGGTTCGACTGAACTCTAACGCGGCCGGGCGCGTCGCGCCCGCTCCCGGCGATTCACCGCGGCGTGCAGCGCGGCGAACCCACGGACCAGGTCGGGAAGCTGATAGTGGGCATTGAGACCGCTCGGGTTCGGCAGCACCCACAGCCTGGCGCCGACGACCAGCTCGCTCTGCGCCCCCACCGTCGCGAGCGGGCGACCGAACGCGCTGCGGTAGGCTCCCAGCCCGAGCACAGCCACCCAGCGGGGCCCGTTCCGCCGGACCACTCGCTCCAGCCGGCGGCGCCCCGCAACCAGCTCTTCCCGGGTGAGCTCGTCGGCACCGGCGGTCGCGCGCGCCACCAGGTTGGTGATGCCGACCCCGCGGGGGAGCAGCTGGTCCTCCTCCCAGGGCTGGAGCAGGCGGTCGCTGAAGCCGGCGGCGTAGAGGGCGGGCCAGAAGCGGTTGCCCGGCCGCGCGAAATGGTGGCGTGTGGCGGCGGAATAAAGTCCGGGATTGATGCCACAGAACAGCACGGAAAGCCCGGGGCCGATCAGGTCGGGGACGGTGCGTCCAGCCGCGGCGAGGAGCTGGGCCCTGGTGGGGCGGGCGGGACTCTCAGCGCCGGCGATTGGCGAATCGGCGCAGGGCCGAACCGAGGAGGGCGCCCGCGAGGGCGATCAGCGAGTAGAGGCCGATCAGCATGAGACCCAGAGGCCAGAGCCCTCCGCTTCCGGGATCGCTCAGCACCCTCCCGAGCAGCACGAGCGCTTGACCGGCGTAGACCCCGACCACGACCTCACCCCAGTGTCCCGGCACCAGCAGGCCGCCCACGAAGCCGGCCACCAGCAGGGCGGCCGGGTAGTAGAGGCCGTTGGCATCCCACGGCTCCGCTCGACCGGTGATGGACGCGGAGAGCACCCAGATGGCGGCGCCGAGGGCGAGTCCGATCGGGAGGCCGGTCGAGACATAGGTCCAGCGCTCCAATCGCTCGTTGCTCATGCGCTTGCTCCAGGCATCAGTCCGCGTCGTCGATCCCGTCGGGCCGAAGATGCGAATCCTGGAGCGATGGAGCAAGGTGGATGATACTAAGGTGAACGAGCGTGGCGAGGGCATCGGCGACCAGAGAGCGGTGGCAGTGGGTGGGATCGGCTTCGAAGCAGAGGAGACACGCGCGACGGGAGCGGACGATGTCCGCCAGCGCGTCCAGCGCCGACTGAGCGGCCTCAGTCCTCAAGTGATCGCGGAAGATCCGCCGCATCTCGGCGTGCCGGCCCGCACG
>DATLHD010000295.1:0-18926 GCA_035540075.1 Gemmatimonadales bacterium | reverse complement strand
CGGATCCCGTGCCTCGGCCAGCGCCGTGTTCATCAGGATCCCGTCCACGCCCTGCTCCATCGTGAGACAGGCATCCGATGCGGTCCCGACGCCCGCATCCACGATGACGGGCACCTCGAGCCGCTTCTTGATCGTGCGGATGGAGTAGGGATTCAGGAGGCCAAGCCCGCTTCCGATGGGGGATGCGAGGGGCATCACCGCGGCGCAGCCGGCCTCCTCGAGGCGGAGCGCGGTGATCAGGTCGTCACTGGTGTAGGCCAGCACGGTGAAGCCGTCCCTCACCAGCACACGTGCGGCCTCGAGAAGGCCGGTCGTGTCGGGAAGGAGCGTTTCCCGGTCGCCGATCACCTCCAGCTTCACGAATTCGTTGAAGCCCGCCTCCCGGGCCAGCCGGGCGTAGCGGACCGCTTCGTCCGCCGTGTAGCAGCCCGCGGTGTTGGCGAGGAGGAAGTAACGCTCCGGGCTCAAGTGGTGGAGGACCCCCTCCTCCTTGGTGCGGTCGAGATCCACCCGCCGGACCGCGACGGTGACGATCTCGGCGCCCGAGGCGTCGATCGCCTGGACCATCTCCTGGTTGTTCCGGTACTTCCCGGTGCCGACCATGAGCCGCGAGCGGAAGCCGCGCCCGCCGATGGCCAGCGGGGTGTCCAGCAGCTCGGTCGGTGCAAGTGTCGTGGCCATGAGAGAAAAGATAAGGGGTCCCAGCGGGTCGGCGGGCTTCAGCCGCCCCCGACGAAGTGGACCAGCTCGATCGCGTCGCCCTCCGCGATCGCGGTCTCCCCCAGCCTCGGCCGTCGCACGATCTCCCGGTTCCGCTCCACCACGACGGTGCGGGGGTCGAGCCCCAGGTGGCGGAGCAGATCCAGCAGCGTGGCGGGGCCGGGGACCCGGCGCTCCTCTCCATTCACGACTACGGTCATCTCACTCATACGCCTTCACTCCATGGCGCCAGCAGCCCCAGCGCCGCCACCGCCGGATCCGGTGCCCACCACAGTGCCGCGATCGCCGCCACACCGTAGGCCCCCGCCTCCCGCGCCGCGGCTGCTCTCGCGGCGTCCATGCCGCCGATGGCTATCACCGGCAGGCCGAACCGCGCGGCGTCGCGAACCAGACCAAGACCCTGGCCCGGTCGGCCGGGGTGGGAGGACGTCTCGTAGACGTTGCCCACCAGCAGGTAGTCCGCCCCGTCGCGCGCGGCTTCCTCCGCCTCCGCTGCGGAGTGTACCGAGCACCCGATCCAGCCGTGGGGAAAGGAGGCGCGCGCCTCTGCCGGCCGCAGGTCAGCGCCGCCGAGCTGGACGCCCTGCGCGCCGAGGGCCCCGGCCACGTCCGGCCGCCCGTTAACGACGACCGCCGCCTCCGGCGGGCGCGCCAGCGCCTGGAGCCGTTGCGCAACGCGCGCGAGCGCCGCCCCACCGGCGCTCCGATCGCGCGCATGGAGCGCCACCGCCGGCCCGGCCGCGGCGATCGCGGCCGCACGGACCGGGAAATCATCGGCTGCGATCACGGCCGCGTCGGTGACGGCGTGCAGCCTGGGCAAGGGTCTCACTCGAATCGGCTCCCGGCCGCGACGCCTCGGCCGCGCACCCAGTCCTCCACGCCGAGGCGATTCCGCCCCGCGGGCTGGACCTCGCGCACCGCGATCGCACCACTGCCGCCGGCGATCACCAGCCGGTCCGAAGCCGTCAGGACGGTTCCCGGCCCGCCGCTCCCGACGGCCGGCAGCGCACCGAACAGCTTCACCGGCGCCCCATCGAGCGTCGTCCAGGCGCCCGGCACCGGATCGAAGGCCCGGATCTGTCGCTCGAGCAGGGCCGACTCCCGGCTCCAGTCGAGGCGCGCCGTCTCCCGCGAGATCTTCGGCGCATAGGTCGCTCGGCTCTCGTCCTGCGGCTGGGGCATGATCGATCCCGCCGAGAGGAGCGAGAGCGCCTCCACCAGTGCCGAGGCGCCGAGCTCGGCCAGCTTCGGGGTCAACGAGCCGGCCGTCTCGCCGTCGCCGATCGGGGTCGCCAACCGGTGCAGCACCGGCCCGCTGTCGAGCCCCTCCTCCATCCGCATGATGCTGATGCCGGTCTCCCGGTCACCGGCGAGCAGGGCGTGCTGGATCGGCGCGGCGCCGCGGAAGCGGGGAAGCAGCGAGGCGTGGACGTTGATCATGCCGCGGGCCGGCGCGTCGAGCACCTCCGGCCGGAGGATGTGCCCATAGGCGACCACCACGCCGAGATCGGCCTCCAGCCGCCTGAGGCCGGCGAGAAACAGATCCCCGACAGGCTTGGCCGGCTGGAGCACCGGGAGGCCGACTTCGAGAGCGGCGGTCTTGACCGGCGGAGGGACGAGCGTGGAATGGGAGCGACCCTGCGGCTTGTCGGGCTGGGTGACCACGCCGGCTACGGTGAAGCGTTCCCGGAGCAGCGCGCGGAGCGCGGTGACGGCGAACTCCGGTGTCCCGAAGAAGACGATCCGCATCAGTCGGTCGATGCCGACTCCGGCTCGACCTCCTTGGTGTACCCGGTGTCGTCCTTGTGCTCCCTCCGCCACCTGGCCAGGAGCATCTGCCGCCTGATGAGGCTCAGGTGATCGAGGAAGAGGATGCCGTCGAGATGGTCGATCTCGTGCTGGATCGCGCGAGCCTTGAGCCCGGCGGCGTCCCTGCGGTAGCGATTGCCTTCGAGATCGGTGGCCTCCAGCAACACCCGCTCGGGCCGGGTCACGTCGCCGTAGATCTCCGGAATCGAGAGGCAGCCCTCCTCGGCGATCGCCTTGCCCTCGCTCTCGAGGATCACCGGGTCGATCATGACGAAGCGATCGCCGTCGGCATCCACCACGGCCACCCGCCGCGCGACCCCCACCTGGTTGGCGGCGAGTCCGACGCCGCGGGCGGCGTCCATGGTTTCGAACATGTCGGCCACCAGGCGGCGGACCTCGTCGTCGGGAGCGCCGATCTCTTCGCTCCGACGGCGGAGCACGGGCGAGCCCAGCAGGTGCAGCGGGAGCAGGCTCATGTCGGCGTGGCTCCGGGCGCCGTGGCTCCGCCGATGCGGACGATGCGGGAGCGCTCCACCACTACGGTGGCGGTCCCCGTCTCCAGCGTCACCCGCGTCTCCTTGATGCCTTCACTCTCCACCTCTTTGATGTCGCGCACCTTGCCGACCAGTCCGCCGCTGGTCATCACCTCGTCGCCCTTCTTGAGGTTCTGCAGCAGCGCCGCGTGCCGCTTCCTCCCCTGGCTCGACGGCCGGAGGATCAGGAAGTAGAACACCAGGCCGATGGCCGCCATCTGAAGCACCAGCACCATGAGGCTGGAGCTGGAGCCCGTCTGTACCTGCAGCATGTCAGGACCTCGTTGGAGGACGTGGGGCTACTTCAATCGCTGCGCTCGTTCGGGATGAGGCGGTGTCGTCTGACCCACTCGCGATGCCAGCGGTCGAAGGTGCCGTCCAGGATCCGCTCGCGGGCCTGCTCCCCCAGGCGGACCAGGAAGCGCACGTTGTGGATCGAGACCAGCCTGAGCCCGAGGATGTCCTCCACCACGAAGAGGTGACGGAGGTAACCGCGCGGATACGTCGTGCAGGTCTCGCAGTCGCACTCCGGATCCAGCGGCTCGGTGGACCCCTTGAGCGCGGCACCCCGGACGTTGAGTCGGCCGGTCGGAAGCCAGGCGGTACCGTGTCGGCCGTTCCGCGTGGCGGCGACGCAGTCGAACAGGTCCACGCCGCGCGCGATGCCCTCGAGCAGATCCGCCGGAAATCCGACTCCCATAAGATAACGGGGGATCTCCCTCGGCAGACCCGGCTCGAGCAGCTCCAGCACCCGATGCATCACCGGCTTCGGCTCGCCCACCGAAAGCCCGCCGATGGCGACGCCGCTCCAGGGGCCGCGATCCAGGGTGCCCTCCAGCGAACGGAGTCGGAGCTCGTCGTGGGTGCCGCCCTGCACGATGGGCCAAAGGGTCTGCGTGCCATCCAGCTCGGCATGGCGAACGCGGCACCGCTCCAGCCAGCGCAACGTGCGCTCCATTCCCTCGCGTGCGAGATCGTACGGCGCCTGGCCCGGCACCACGTGGTCGAAGGCCATGGCGATGTCGGCGCCCAGGGCGCGCTGGATCTCCATCGCGCGCTCGGGGGTCAGCTTGCGCGTGGACCCGTCCACGTGACTCTGGAAGGTTACGCCGTCCTCCTCGATGCGGCGGAGACCCTCGAGCGAGAAGACCTGGAACCCGCCCGAGTCCGTGAGCATCGGTCGGTCCCAGGTGGTGAAGCGGTGGAGACCGCCCATGGCTCGCACCACGTCCTCACCAGGGCGGATGTGCAGGTGATAGGTGTTGCCGAGGATGATCTGCGCGCCGGTGCGGCGGACGTCGGCGGCACTGAGGCCGCGGACGACGCCATGGGTGCCCACCGGCATGAAGGCGGGCGTGCGGATGGTGCCGTGAGGCAGTGTGAGGGTTCCCGCGCGAGCGGCGCCGAGGGTGCGCTCGAGGGTGAAGTCGCACACCGGACAGACCGTTGTCACGTCTTTCCCGTGTTCAGAATGCGATCGATCTGCCGCCGGTGCACCAGGTCGTGCGCACCCATCAGCTTGATGAGATGGTCCAGGCTCTCCGGTCCACGCTCGCTGTGCATCCCCACGCGCTCCATCTCCGCCGGGCCGAGCGGCCGCAGGACGCGGAGGTTTGCCGTGCGGAGCGCACGGAGCTGCGCTCGGGCTTCATCGAGAGGCACCTCCGGGTAACGGAGCGTCCCCGCCCACCGGTCCTGGTCGTAGCCCTGGATTGCAGGCCGGTCCTCGGTGAGGATCATCCGCATCCGGAAGCCGAGGACGAGCTCGGAATCCGCCAGGTGCTGCACCACGTCGGCCGCCGACCACTTGCCCGGCGCCTCGGGCCGCCTGCGCGCGCCGTCCGGGACGCCCGAGAAACGACGGTCGAGCCAGGCGTCGAGCTCCGCCATCACCTCGAGCGGATCCCGCTCCCCGAGGACCTCGAGCAGCGCCCGCACGTAGGGCCCGGCGGCGGCCGCCGCGCCTCGCGCTGGATTGGAAAAGGTCACGCCCGCCTCCCGGTCAGAGGATCACCATCGCGTCACCATACGAATAGAACCGATAGCGCTGCGTCACGGCGTGCTCGTATGCCGCGAGGGTCAGCTCGCGGCCGGCGAACGCGCTCACCAGCATGAGCAGCGTCGAGCGGGGCAGGTGGAAGTTGGTGAGCAGGCGGTCCACCACGCGGAAGGAGTAGCCGGGAGCGATCAGCAGGCTGGTCTCGCCGGCACCGGCGCGAACCATCCCTCGCTCGTCCGCAGCGCTCTCGAGCGCCCGCACGACCGTCGTACCGACGGCCCAGATGCTGCCGCCCTGCTCCCGCACCACTTCGACCATCGCGGCGAGCCGCGGGCTGATCTCATAGCGCTCGGGATGCATCGGGTGCTCGCTGGGGTCGTCCACTTCCACCGGCTTGAAGGTGCCCGGGCCCACCTGGAGGTCCAGTCCGGCGATGAGCACCCCTTTCGCGGACAACGAATCCAGGATTCCGGGAGTGAAGTGCAAGCCCGCGGTCGGCGCCGCGACGCTGCCCTCGGCGCGGGCATAGACGGTCTGGTACCGATCCTCATCCAGCTCGGTCGGATCGCGAGTGATGTAGGGCGGCAACGGGAGCCGGCCATATCTCGCGATCGCGTCCGCGGCCGCGGCGCCGAGGAAGCGCACCAGGCGGTGGCCGTCGGGGAGCACTTCGATCGTCTCGACGTCGACGCCGTCGCCGAGTGCGATCCGCTTCCCAGGCTGCAGGGCACTGCCCGGCTTCCCCATCGCCACCCAGGAACCGTCCGTGCCCGGATGGATCAGCAGCACCTCCGCCGGCGCGCCGGAAGGCCGGGTGCCGAGCAGACGGGCGTGGCGGACGCGCGTGGTGTTGAGCACCAGGAGGTCGCCTGGCGGGATCAGCGACGTGAGATTGGCGAAGCGGGAGTCGACGAGCATCGATCCCCGCACCGCTCGCTGACCGCCGGACAGCAGATCGGGTCGGAAGAAGGCTCCGCTGACGCGTCGCGCGGAAGAAGGCCGCGGTGTGGCCCGACGCTCGGACGTACGAGTGTCTCGGCGGTCGGCGCGCAGGACCGCCAGCATGCGGCTCGCCGCCCGATCGGCCAGGGGCTCCTGGGCCACCAGCTCGGGCGGAAGGTCGTAATCGAAGTCGGCGGTGCGGAGCGGGCGATCAGCCGTCAAAGATCGTCGTCTGTCTGCCCGGCGGCGTGAGGCCGAAGCGCTTGTAGGCGAGCGCGGTGGCGCAGCGCCCACGGGGCGTGCGCTCGAGGAAGCCCTGCTGGATCAGGTACGGTTCGTAGACCTCCTCCAGCGTGCCCGCGTCTTCGCCGACCGCGACCGCCACGGTGCCCAGCCCGACCGGTCCGCCGCCGAACTTTTCGATGATGGTGGTGAGGATCCGCGCGTCCATGTCATCCAACCCGAACTCGTCCACGTTGAGCCGCGCCAGGGCGGCGTCCGCGACCGGAGCGGTGATGTGGCCGTCGGCCCGGACCTGGGCGTAGTCCCGGACCCGGCGGAGTAGACGGTTGGCCACCCGCGGCGTGCCTCGGCTCCGTCGCGCCACTTCGGCCGCCCCCTGGGGATCGATCGGCACCTGCAGGATCGCGGCGGAGCGGGTGACGATCCGCTCCAGATCCTCCGGCGGATAGAACCCGAGCCGCTCGACCAGCCCGAAGCGCGCCCGCATCGGAGGGGTGAGCAGGCCGAAACGCGTGGTCGCTCCGATCAGGGTGAACCGCTCCAGGGCCATCGGGATCGTCTGTGCGTGAGGCCCCTCCGCGATCCGCACGTCCACCCGGTAGTCCTCCATGGCCGGGTAGAGGAACTCCTCCAGCGCCGGCTTGAGCCGATGGATCTCGTCGATGAACAGCATGTCGCCCGGGCCGAGGGAGGTCAGGAGGCCGACGAGATCCCCAGGTCTCTCCAGCACCGGGCCCGAGGTGGTGCGGAGCTGCACCCCCATCTCGCGCGCCATCAGCATGGCAAGCGTGGTCTTGCCCAGCCCCGGCGGGCCGAAGAAGAGCGTGTGGTCGAGCGTCTCACGGCGCCCCTTGGCCGCGTCGATCGCGATCTGGAGCGAC
The DNA here is from genome assembly GCA_035540075.1 of Gemmatimonadales bacterium. Lineage (GTDB taxonomy): Bacteria > Gemmatimonadota > Gemmatimonadetes > Gemmatimonadales > GWC2-71-9 > CAVVWJ01. The sequence continues at coordinate 11,799 of DATLHD010000295.1, read as the reverse complement.
GCCTTCACCTGCGCCTGGCCGACGAACTCGTCCAGCCGCGACGGCCGGAGCGCGGCATCGGCGCCGGTTTCCTCGGGGAGGGCTTCGGGCGTGGTGACCTGCAGTCGGTTCATCCTGTTCCTTGCGGCTTACGTCTCGTCCCGTCCCCGCCGCCCTTCACCGCGGAGCCACGGAGCTCATAGAGGGGCACCTAGCCCCAATCGCCCCTCACCAACGGCATGGTCGTGAAGGCGGGAGGAAAACAACACAAACAACACCAAAAAAAGAATGTTGCCGGCATTTCCTTCCCAATGACACCTTCGTGCAGTTGGCGACTGCGCGACGAATCTCTTCGCGCGGGGCGGAGGAGGAGCAACACCAGCGGCCGGCTATTCGAGGCGGGCCACCCAACGCACCAGCCGGCTGTCGGGCTCGATGATGTGTCGCGCCCCACAGTGGGTACAGCGGTCGGTGGATCGCCCGTCGGTGACGGGAACAAGCTTCCGGTTGGTCGTGCCGCAGCGGGTGCAGTTCCACTCGGCGGTAGTCGCGGCCACGGGCATCGCGGGTCAGCTTCCTCCACGTGTGGCGAGACGCTGGAGCGCCCGCCGGATGAGTTGGGGTGTCTCCTCCGACGATCCGGCGGCAAGCGCCGCGCGGACCGCATCCTCCGCCGCCCCCGGGGCGTAACCCAGACCGACCAGGGCGCGGACCGCTTCATCGCTGCCGGGCGTCCGCTCGGTCTCCGGCTCCAGCGCGACATCGTCGAACCGGTCCCGCAGCTCCAGCACCAGCCGCTCGGCCTTCTTCCGGCCGATTCCCGCCACCGAGCTGAGCGCCGCCAGATCCCGGTCTCGGACGCTGCGGACAGTGCGGCCGGCGCCCAGCGCCGAGAGCAGCGCCAGCGCCAGCTTGGGGCCGAAGCCGCTGGCACCCAGCAGACGCTGGAAGATCTGACGCTCCGCCGCCCGGTCGAACCCGAAGAGCGACCAGCCGTCTTCCTTCACAACCAGCTGGGTGTGGAGGCTGACCCGGCCGCCGGCCGGCGGCAGCCGACCGGCGACGCCGAGCGGCACGGTCACCTCGTAGCCCACCCCGCCGTCGGTCTGGACCACGATGGTCTCTCCCTCGCGGGCCGCGAGCACGCCTGTGACGCGGGCGATCATCGCGCGCCGGCCACATGGTGGAAGAACGCCGCCTGCCGCGTAGCGACGATGAGATGCGCCAGCGCCACCGCGACGCCATCGGCGGCATCCGCGGGCGCCGGGGCCGACCGGAGCCGAAGCAGCTGCGACACCATATATCCCACCTGCGGCTTGAGCGCCGCGCCCCGGCCCACGATCGTCTTCTTCACCTGCGCCGGCGAGTACTCCGCGATCGGCACGCCCTGCTGCTCGGCCGCGAGCAGGATGACCCCGCGCGCGTGGCTCAGGACGACCGCGGTCCGGACGTTCTTCCCGTAGAACGCGCTCTCCACCGCCACGGCGTCGGGTCGGTGGCGGGCGAGGAGCGCGGTCGTGCCTTCATGGATCACGCGCAGCCGGCTGGGCAGGGGATCGCGCGGCGGAGTGGTGAGCGTGCCGCACTCGATCAGTCGCGGATGGGGGCCGGTGCCGGTCTCGACGACGCCGAACCCGAGAACCGCGGTTCCCGGGTCGATGCCGAGCACTCTCACCGGCGCGCTCTCAGGCCTCGGCCTCCGCCAGCTGCGCGGCGTCGATATCGAAGTTGGAGAAGACCTTTGAGACGTCGTCCAGCTCTTCCAGCACCTCCACCAGTCGCAGGATGCGCTCGGCGTCGGCGCCCTCCACTCTCACGGTGTTCTTCGGCATCATCGCCAGCTCGGCCGAATCGATGGCGAGCCCGCGGCCGCGGAGCGCGTCCTGCACCGCGTGGAAGGTTGCGGGCGTGGTCGTCACGACGTACTGGTCGCCCTCGCGCGCGACGTCTTCCGCGCCCGCTTCGAGCGCAGCCTCGAGCGTGGTGTCCTCACCGTAGCGGGCGGCATCGAGATAGATCTGGCCTTTGCGGTCGAACATCCAGGCCACCGAATTGGACGCGCCCAGATTGCCGCCGTTGCGGCTGAAGGCGTGCCGGATCTCGGCGACGGTCCGGTTCGCGTTGTCAGTGGTCGCCTCGATGAAGATGGCCGCGCCGCCCGGTCCGTAGCCCTCGTAGGTCAGCTCCTCGTAGGTGCTGCCCTCGAGCTCGCCGGTGCCCTTCTTGATGGCGCGCTCGATGTTGTCGTTGGGCATGTTGACGGCTTTGGCCGCGTCGACCGCCGTCCGCAGCCTAGGGTTACCGCCGGGGTCGCCGCCGCCGCTCTTGGCGGCCACGGTGATCTCGCGGATGACTTTGGTCCAGGAAGAGGCGCGGCGGGCGTCGGTGACGGCCTTCTTGCGCTTGATCTGCTTCCATTTGCTGTGGCCGGCCATGGCCCTGGCTCCTCGTAGCGACGCGGAAACATAAGCGTGACAGCCGCTTGCGGCAATCGGGCGAGCCCAGCCGACCCTTGACCCGACGGGGCCCGGCCACTAGTCTCCCCGCTCTATGATCCCCACCAAAATCCGGATAGCACTGGCCGTATTGGCGCTCGTGGGTTGCCGGGACAAGGGTCCCGAGATGGCCCAAGTCTACGACGTGTTTCCCACGCTGCCGATGCCGCCCGCGGCCAGTGTGGTGTCGCGCGAAGGCAGCCCCGAAGCACTCAAGCTCACGCTGCGATCGAGCGCCAAGCCGGCCAAGGTCGAGGCGTATTACCGGCAGACACTCACCAAGAACGGCTGGCGACTGGTGAGCGATGCCCGCGACGCGGAAGGCGCGGTGGTGCTGCTCGCGCAGCAGAACGGTCCGCCGTTGTGGGTCCGGATTCAGAGCACCAAGGACAGCGTCGGAACCATGGTGGAGCTGGCCGGCGCCGTCCCCACTCGCCCCAAGGCCGGCAAGCCAGCCTCCTGACGATCCGTCGGGTCGACGGGTCGCCTGCAAGCGCGCGGGCCGACCCAGGCTCATCGCCCCAGCGACGAGCAGAGATCCTACTCCGCGACGTCCTCGAACCGCATGTAGCGGGAGTAGAAGTAGAGGTCCACGAATCCGGTAGGGCCGTTCCGATTCTTGGCTACGATCAGCTCCGTCGCGCCCTCCACGCCATGGCCGGGCCGGTACATCTCCTCACGATAGATCGCGAGCACGAGGTCGGCGTTCTGCTTGATCGCACCGAGCCCCCCGAGGTCGTCCAGCGTGGGGCGGGGATCCGGCCGTCCCGCGCGGTGGCGAGGCAGCTGGGCCGCCGCGAGCAGGGCGACATCCCGCTCGACTGCCAGAGCCTTCAGCGCCCGCACCGAGAGCGCGACCCGCTCTTCGACGCGGGCCGCAGGTCGCGGCGCGGGCGTGAGCTGGAGTGAGTCCACCACCACCAGTGCACGCGGCGGCACGATATCCAGTGCCTCCCGCATGGCGGCGAAACTCTCGTCCAACATCGGTCGGAGCAGGAGCGGCACATCCCGCAGGCGGTGGGCGGCCGCGCCGACCGATGCCCGCGTCGTGGGGTCGAGCCGCCCTTGCCGCAGGTCGTCTACCGGCGCCTTCCCCTCGAGCGCAAGGGCCCGCTCCATCACGCGCTCGGGGCCCATCTCCCCGCTGAGGAACAGGGTCGGGAACCCGGCGCGCGCCGCGCGGATGGCGATGCCGAGCGCCAGCGCCGACTTTCCACTCCCGACGTCGCCCGCGAGGATTGCGAGATCCTGCCGCCGGAGCCCGCCGCCGAGCACCCGGTCGAGGGAGGGAAACCCGCTCGGTACCGTGTCGGCGGCGATGGTGCCCGGCTCCGTGGCGTCGATCCGCGCGACCACCGACGCCAACGAGCCGCGGCTCTCGCCCGAGCCCCGCACTAGCGGACCACCGCCGCGCCGGCGCGGAGCGCCGCGCGCGCCGCTCTCGCGGCATGCGCCACCGCGTCGCCGGCATCGGCCCCTCCGCTCTCCCGCGCGGGGGCGACCAATTGACTCAGCACCTGCACCGCCGTCTCAGGGCGGGCGTCGCGTAGCTGGCTGATCGCGGCGGCCAGCGCCCGCCGCAGCGGCGGCGGCAGGGTGAGACTGCTGAGGCGGTGCTCGAGCGCCTGAAGCCGGCGGCGATGGGCCCGCTCGGCGGGCGGATCGCGCACCAGGTCCTGCGCCACGCGCAGAGTGAGCCAGAGGGCGAAGATGCCCTCGCGCCGGGGCCCGCGCCCGGTCTGCGGCAACAGCTGGAGGAGCGCGGTGGCCGCCGGGTCCCACCCGCTCATGCGAGCGCCCCGGCCAGGGCGGGGAAGACGAGGTCGGGGACGATCTGCCGCATGCAGTGGTGATGGCCGAGAGGACAACGGCGACTGCCGTGGGCACTGCAGGGTCGGCAGGGAAGCTGCAGCTCGACGACGCTCGAGGCGGAGCGGTACGGGAAGAACCCGAATTGCCGGACCGTAGGACCGAACAGCGCGACGACAGGCGTGCCGACCCCCGTGGCCATGTGCATGACGCCGGTGTCCCCCGAGATGAGCACCTCGGAACGGCGGATCACAGCGCCGGTCTCCTGAAGCCCGAGCGCGCCGGCCAGGATCCCGACGTTGGCTCCTCCGGCGGCGCGCAGGATCGCAGTCGCGACCTCCACGTCATCGGCTCCACCGAGGATCGCGACATCCGCGCCGGTCTCCGTGATCCGACCCACCAGCTCGACCCAGTGCTCGGTGGGCCAGCGCTTGGTGGCGTGGGCCGCGCCAGGCGCAATGGCGACGATCGGCCGCTCGCGGCCGAGCTCCAGGTCAACCAGCCGCTCCGCAGCCCGGCAGTCTGCCTGTTCCGAGATGAAGAAGTCGGGCGGGCCGCCGTCGGGCTCCACTTCCAGCTCTTTCGCCGCCTCGAAGTACCGTTCCGGGACCGCCAGGTAGGCGCCGTACCGGTCGCGCTTGGCCGTGATGAGCAGCGCGCGCTCCAGCGTGTGCTTGTCGTAGGAGCGCCAGGGACCGGGCGCGAGCCGGCGGAGCGCGTGGCTGCGCAGGTTGCCATGCAGGTCGAGGAGATGACTGTAGCGAACGCCCCGAATCCGCTCCGCGATCGCCAGGACGCCGTCCCGGGGTCCGACCCCGAGTACCTCGCTCACGTGCGGATTGTCACTGAGCAACGGGACATACTGCTCCTTGGTGAGCACGGCGATCCGCGCGCCCGGGTGCTGGGTGCGGATGGCGCGAAGGAGCGGGGTGGTGAGGAGGATGTCCCCGATGGCGCTGAAGCGGAGGATGAGGACGTCGGGGCTTTCGGTCACGCGGGAGAATGTAGGCGGTAAGGCGGTAGGGCGGTAAGGCGGTAGCGACGGCGCTGTCATCCCGAGGAGCGCAAGCGACGAGGGATCTTCTCACCCGGTATCCGATGACCGCCGAGAAGATCCCTCGCTTCGCTCGGGATGACAGGATAGGCTCGGTCCGCCTTACCGCCCCGCATCCCACTATCTTTTCCCCCATGCCCCGTCCCAAGAGCATCCTCTGGGTGGACGACGAGGTCGAGAGCCTCACATCCCACATCCTCTTTCTGGAGGAGCAGGGCTTCGCCGTGGAGACGACCACGCACGGCGACGATGCCCTCGCCCTCCTCCAGCGCCAGCCTTACGGCGTGGTCCTGCTGGATGAGCAGATGCCCGGCCGGCGGGGGCTCGACCTCTTCCGCGCCATCCGCGGCATCGACCACGGCATGCCGGTGGTGATGGTCACCAAGAGCGAAGAGACCGAGACCCTCAAGGACGCCATCGGCGCCGAGATCTCCGACTACCTCATCAAGCCGGTCAACCCGCGGCAGATCCTCTCCGTGGTCACCCGGCTCCTGGACGGCGACCGCATCCGGCAGCAGCGCCTCTCCCGCGACTTCGCTACCCGGTTCCGAGATCTCGAGGCCCGGCGCGGAAGCCCGCTGACGTGGCGCGAGTGGATCGAGCTAGTGGCCGAGCTGGCCGAGTGGGAGGTGCGCCTGGGCCAGGCCGATGAGCCCGGGCTGCAGGACGCACTTCGCACCCTGCAGGAGAGCCTGCGGCAGGATTTCGCCCGCTACCTCCAGCGCAACTATGCCCGCTGGCTGCATGACGGCGACAGCGACCGCCCCCCGCTCTCGGTGGACATCGGCGCGGAGTTCCTCAAGCCGGTGCTGGACATGCACCGGAAGGTTCTCTTGGTGGTGGTGGACTGTCTCCGGCTCGACCAGTGGGCCATGATCCGTCCGCTGGTCACAGCCAGATTCGACATCGAGACCGCCTACTATTTCTCGATCCTGCCTACCGCGACACCGTTCGCGCGCAACGCAATCTTCAGCGGGCTCTTCCCGGCGGAGATCAAGGCCCGCTACCCGCGGTGGTGGACCGACAACGAGGAGGCCAGTCTCAACGCCCACGAGGCCGAGCTGCTGACCGAGCAGCTCAAGGAGCTGACCGGCCGCCAGGTGCCGGTGCATTACGAGAAGGTTTTCACCGCCGCCGACGGCGACGGCCTGCTCCGCCGTCTCCCGGCGCACCTCGCCCAGGACGGCGTCACCGCGCTGGTCTTCAACTTCATCGACCAGCTCACCCACGGTCGGACCGAGAACTCGACCCTCTTCGAGGTCGCGAGGGACACGTCGGCGCTCCGGAACCTCACCCGCACCTGGTTCGAGCGCTCGCCCCTCTGGGATGCACTGCGGGAGGCGGAGCGGCGCGGGGTGCCGGTCCTTCTCACGACGGACCACGGGTCGATCCATTGTCACACGCCGGCCACGGTGTACGCCAAGCGGGACACCACCTCGAACCTCCGCTACAAGTTCGGCGAGGACCTCCGGGCTCAGGAGCCGGACGCCGCGCTGGTGGTGGATGACTTGGCGGCCTACGGGCTCCCCGCCAGGACGCCGGGAACGAGGCTCCTCCTGGCCACGGGCGATCGCTTCTTCGTCTATCCCACCAAGCTGCGGGAATACCAGGCCCGCTATCGCGGCGCGTTCCTCCACGGCGGTGTATCGCCCGAGGAAGTCATCCTCCCCATCGCGCTGCTGACCCCGCGTCACGGCTGACGTGGAGACCGAGCGACGCCTGCTGCGGCTGGTGCGGCCCTACTGGGGGCTGCTGGCTGCGGGGCTCGTCATCACCTTCCTGGTCTCGGTGCTCGACGGCTTCGTGCTGGTGATGCTCATCCCGCTGCTCAAGAACCTGTTCGGCACGGCGGGCGAGCTCCGCACCGGCTCCACCCAGCTCGAGGCGTTCGTGGAGGGACTGGTCCAGCCGCTGGTCGCCGGCCTCACGCCCACGCAGGCGGCCGCACGGCTGATCGTCGTCTTGGTGATCGGGCTGCTGCTCAAGAACACTCTCTCCTACCTCTCGAGCCAGATCACGGTGCGGGCGCAGGAAGGCCTGGTGCGCGAGCTCCGCATCCGGCTCTTCGACCACCTCCTCACGCTCGAGCTGGGCTTCTTCCAGCGCACCCGCGCGGGGCAGGTCATCTCCGCCATGATGGCGGACGTGGACCAGACCAAGACGGTGATCACCGCCTCGCTGGTCTCGCTCTTCCAGAACCTGGTGGTCGTGGCGGTCACGCTCGTCGTGTTGAGCCAGATCTCCGTGCGGCTCACCCTCTTCACCCTTGCCTTCGTTCCGCTCCTGGTCGTGCTGCTTCAGCGGCTGGTCCGACGGCTCCGGCGCCACGCGCGCGCCCGCAGCAAGGAGCGGGGCGAGGTCACCGCCACGGTGGCGGAGCGGATCGGCGCGATCCGGCTGATCCGCTCCTACGGGGAGGAAGCGCGCGAGTCGGCCGCGTTCAGGACCCAGACCGACCGGTACCGGAAGCAGGTGATCCGGACCCAGCGATTCTCCTCGCTCACCAGCCCGGTCACCGAGGTGTTCTCCGGGTTCCTGGTCATCCTCATCATCTGGGCGGCCACGAGTCCCGGGATGCTCGGCCTCGGCGCGCCGCTCGCCCCGGCCACGATCATCGTCTTCCTGATGGCCTCGCTCCGGCTCACTTCTCCGCTCAAGACGATCTCCGGCTTCCCCGCGACGATGGCGATCGCGCTGGGGGCCGCCGAGCGGATCTTCGAAGTGCTGGACGAGCCGCCCACCGAGGTGGACCAGCCGGGGGAGGGCGAGGCGAGATTCGAGCGCGAGATCGTCTTCGACCGGGTGGGCTTTCGCTACGGCGACGGCGATCCCGTGCTCGGCGGCATCTCGCTCACGATCCCTAAGGGCAAAGTGATCGCGCTCGTCGGTCCCTCCGGCGCGGGCAAGACGACACTCGCCGACCTGCTCCCCCGTTTTCACGATCCGACCGAGGGTCGGATCCTGCTCGACGGTGTGCCGCTCACCCGCCTCAAGCGCCGCTCGCTCCGCGCGCTGATGGGCGTGGTGAGCCAGGATACCGTGCTCCTCAACAACACCGTGTTCGCCAACATCGCCTACGGCTCTCCCGACGCCACCCGCGAGCGGGTCGAGGCCGCGGCCGAGGCGGCGAACGCGGCCGGGTTCATCCGTCAGCTCCCCCAGGGGTTCGACACCGTCCTGGGTGAGCGGGGCACCCGTCTGAGCGGAGGACAGCGCCAACGGATCGCGATCGCCCGGGCACTGCTGCGCGACCCCCCGATCCTGATCCTAGACGAGGCCACCAGCGCCCTCGATACCGAATCGGAGCGACTGGTCCAGCAGGCCATCGATCGCCTGATGCAGGACCGCACCGTGCTGGTGATCGCCCACCGGCTCGCCACCGTGCGCGATGCCGACGAGATCGTCGTGCTGGACGAGGGACGGATCGTCCAGCGGGGCACCCACGACGAGCTCTATCGCGCCGGCGGACTGTATCGCCGGCTCCACGATCTCCAATTCCGCGAGGACGATGTGGTGGAGGTCGCGGATCGGAGGTTGTGATCCGGCGTCCGCTCGCTAGTTTCCGTTTTTCTTCGACGGTGAGCGCCGATGGATCAATTCGAGAACACCCGCGTGCTGCTCGTCGGCGCGTACGACGATGCGATGCACGCCCACAGCGCGCTTCGCCGGCGCGCCCTCGATCGGCTCGGCTGCCGGGTCACCTCCTTCAATCTCGTGAGTCAGGGCGGGCTGTTGAACCGGCTGCGCCGGATCGGCCTCCACGATCGCATGGCCAAGGCAGTGCGCCAGACCGATCCGGAGGTCGTGCTGGTGCTGGAGGGCAGCCAGATGCCTCCGGAGCTGGTGGCCGAGCTCAAGCGCGAGAGCCAGGCACTCTGGGTGAACTGGTTCTGCGACGAGCGGCGGAGCCGCAACGCCATCTCCACCCTGGCGGCCGCGTACGATCTCGTGTTCGTGGCCGGCAGCGAGGTGGTGGAGAACGGGGATACGGTCGGGCTCCCGCCGCTGCGCTACCTGCCGCCGGGCTGCGACCCCTCGGTGCACCGGCCCATGCGCTCGCGTGACCAGTTCCGCGCCAACGTGGTCTTTGCCGGCACGGCGACAGCACACCGGGAGCGGCTGCTCTCCGAGCTGGTGGAGTTCGGGCTCGCCCTGTGGGGACCGGGGTGGCGTCGGACGCGGCTGCGCGACTACTGCCGCGGCGAGCTGTTGGACCACGAGAACTACATCCGGGCCTACGCGGGCGCGTCAGTGGCGGTCAACGTCCAGTGCTCCGATGCGGCCGAGGGCCCGGACCCGGGCTGCAACCGGCGGCTCTTCGAGCTGGCCGCGATCGGCGTGCCCCAGGTGGTGGAGGATCGTCCCGACATCCATCGCCACTTCCGCGAGGGCTCGGAGCTGCTGGTTGCGCGATCCGCGGCCGATTTCAAGACGCTACTCGCGGAGGCGCTGCAGGATCGGGCCTGGTCGGAGCAGGTGGCCGCAGGCGCCCGGCAGCGGGCGCTGGGCGAGCACACCTACATGCACCGGCTGGCCGCCCTGCTCGGCGCGGCGCGGGTGATGGAGCCGCAGTTCGCGTAGACAGTCATAAGGGCCCCAGCAGCTTCCCCTCCGGCAGCACCCCGGTCGCCAGGTACGCCCGGAACATCAGCAGGTAACCCTCCGCCATCACGTGATGGGTGAAGTGGCGCTCCACGTGTGTGCGGCAGGCCTCCGGTGCCATCGCGTCCAGCCGGGCCCGAAGCTCCACCAGCTCGTCCAGGGTGTCACCCAGCGCGCCCACATCCGGTGACACGATCTCCGGCAGCGACCCCCGCCGCGTGCCGAGCACCGGCGTGCCGCTCACCATGGCCTCGATCAGCGTGATGCCGAAGGGCTCGTCCCAGAGCGCCGGCATCCACAGTGCGCCGGCCCCGGCGAGCAACTCCGCCTTGCGGGTCCCGCCCACACTGCCGACGTATTTCACGTAGCGGCTCAGGCTGGGCCGCCACCCGCCAGCCAGCAGCAGACGCCGGCGGAGGCGCTTGGCGCCGGCCACCGCCCACCGATAGCCCTTGGTGGCATGCAACCGGCCGAGGAAGAGGTCATAGTCGTCCTTGTCCCTGCGAAACTGGAACTCGGCGGGGTCAAGGCCGTTGTACACGAACGTCTCGCTGCCGTGCCGACGCGCGTGATCGCGGCTCAGGTAGATGATGTTGGGCGCGGCCTTCACGCCCGGCTTCCGGTTGCCGGGCAGGACTCGGAGCCACGGGTGGTCGGGCTTCACGCGGAGTGGCGCGTAGGTCACCAGGATGTCGAGCCCGGGAGGGAGCAGCGGCCGGATGTCGAACGCCGGGCCGCGCGCGGCGTCCACCGCGACGGAGATCACTGTCGCCTCGGGCACGCGGGAGCCGTGCCCCGCGATCAACGTGACACGGTGCCCCGCGGTCGCGAGTCCTCGCGCCAGCCACACCACCATACGCTGCGTGCCGCCGTACCGTGGCGCCGGGAGTATGTCCCACGAGAAGATCCCGATGTGCATGCGGTCCGCAATCTAGGCATCTTCCCCGCCGATGCCCATGCGAGTGATGCAGGTTCTCCACCAGGGCGGCGGCGCCGGATCGGTGACGTCCACCCTGCATCTGAGCCTCGGCCTACAGCGGGCCGGCATCGAGGTGGTATTCGTCTGCCCCCCCGCGTCGGAGGTCCAGGCGCTCGCGGCGGACTGGAGGCTCGCCGTCAGATCGCTGGAGTTGCGGCCCGGCGCGCGGCGTGCCAACGCGGCCGCCCTCGCGGAAATCGTCGCCGCGGAACGGCCGGACCTGGTGAACTCCCAGAGCGCGCGCGACCGCGCGGGGCTCACTTGGCTCCGGCTTACCGGTCGCCTGCCGATGCCGCTGGTCCTCACCCGTCGGCAGATGCCGCGGACCTTCTTCTTCGAGAACTGGGTGGCGTCCTGCTCGGCCGATGCGGTCGTCGCGGTGAGCCACGCCGTCGCCCGCGCGCTTCGCCGGCGGGGTACGCCTGCCCGCAAGCTCGCCGTCATCCACAACGGGCTCATCGCGGAGCAGGTGGACCGTCCCGTCTCCGACCGCGCGTTGTTCGACTGGAAGGACCGGATCGGCTGGACGCCCTCGCAACGGACCGTCGGCATCGTCGCGCGGTCGAAGGACCAGCCGGTGGTGCTCGAGGCGCTTCGGCATGTCCGCACGCCGGTGCGGCTGGTGCTGGCCGGCATCGAGCCGTCGAGCCGAGTCGGTGAACGCGCGCGGGCCGTGGGGACGCCGCACTCTGTAGTGTGCCTGCCCTTCACCGCCGAGGTGACCCCGCTCTATCGTCTGCTCGACGCGGCCCTGCTCCCGTCACGCATGGAGGGCTTCTCCCAATCCCTCCTCGAGGCCATGGCCCTCGGCAAGCCGGTCATCGCGTCGGCCGCGGGAGGCAATCCCGAGCTCGTCACCGATGGGGAAGACGGCCTGCTCG
>DATLHD010000294.1:0-3361 GCA_035540075.1 Gemmatimonadales bacterium | reverse complement strand
GGCCCGCACGCTGGCGCGCATGGCCACCGAGATCATCGAGCGCGCGCACGGTACCGATGGGCTGGTACTGGTGGGGATCCAGCGTCGCGGGGTGGAGCTCGCCGCCCGCATCCGCGCCCTCATCGCCCAGTCGGAGACCGTTCAGGTCCCCTTGGGCAAACTCGACATCACGCTCTACAGGGACGATCTCCAGACGGTCGGCCCTAGGCCCGTGGTGGGCGAGACCAGCCTCCCCGATCTCGACGGACGAACCGTGGCGATCGTGGACGATGTGCTCTACACCGGCCGCACGGTGCGCGCGGCGCTCGACGAGTGCTCCGACTTCGGGCGCCCGCGCCGGATCCTTCTCTGCGTCCTCATCGACCGCGGCGGGCGCGAGCTGCCGATCCAGGCCGACATCGCCGGCCACAAGGTGACCGCCGGCCCGGGCGAGCGGGTGGACGTGCTGGTGTCGGAGCTCGACGGCCGCGACGCGGTCGAGCTGGTGCGTCCATGAGCGGCACCGCGCTCGGGAAGGACCTGACCGGCCTGGAGGCGCTCAGCCGCGAGCAGATCCAGCTCATCCTCGATACGGCCGAGCCTTTCAAGGAAGTGAGCGAGCGCGCCATCAAGAAGGTGCCGGCACTGCGCGGCAAGACCATCGTCAACCTCTTCTTCGAGGCCTCCACCCGTACCCGGATCTCGTTCGAGTTCGCCGAGAAGCGGCTCAGCGCGGACACGGTGAACGTGACCAGCGCCGGGAGCTCGGTGAGCAAGGGCGAGACCCTGGTGGACACCGCCCGCAACCTCGAGGCGATGCGCATCGACATGGTGGTGATCCGCCACGGCGCCTCGGGGGCGGCCCAGTTTCTGGGCCAGCGGATCCGGTCGAACGTCATCAACGCTGGCGACGGCAAGCACGAGCACCCGACCCAGGGATTGCTCGACATGCTCACCCTGCGCGACCGGTTCAAGCGGATCGAGGGGCTCAAGGTCGCCATCTGCGGCGACATCCTCCACAGCCGCGTCGCCCGCAGCAACATCTGGGGCCTGACCAAGCTCGGTGCGGAAGTCGGGGTGTGCGGACCCGCGACCCTCCTGCCGCGCAACGTCCACGAGCTCGGCGTCACCATCCTCCCCCGGATCGAGGACGCCATCCAGTGGGCCGACGCGCTCAATGTGCTGCGGCTCCAGCTCGAGCGGATGGAGGGGGGCTTCCTGCCCTCGCTCCGGGAGTACAACCGGGTGTTCGGGGTCACCTCCGAGCGGCTGTCGAAGGCGCCGAAGGACCTGCTGATCCTGCACCCGGGCCCGATGAACCGCGGGGTGGAGATCGACAGCGACGTGGCCGACGGACCGCACAGCGTCATCCTGCCGCAGGTGACCAACGGCGTGGCCGTGCGGATGGCGGTGCTCTACCTGCTCGCGGGCGGGTCGCCCGACTGGGCGCATCCCGGCGGCGGGGGAGGGGAGTAGCGTGCGCCCGATCCTGATCCGCGGCGGTCGGATCATCGATCCGTCGCGCGGTACCGACGAGATCACCGATCTCTTCCTGGCCGGCGGCAAGGTGCAGGCCTCCGGTCGCGATCTCGGCCATCCCGATGACGCGCAGGTGCTGGACGCGACCGGCAAGGTCGTCGCGCCGGGCCTGATCGACGTGCACGTGCACTTGCGCGAGCCGGGCCAGGAGGATCTCGAGACCGTGGCGACCGGTGCGATGGCCGCCGCCGCCGGCGGCTTCTCCGCGGTCTGCGCGATGCCCAACACCGATCCCGTCACCGACAATCAGGCGGCGGTCGGATTCATCGTGAGCCAGGCCCAGCGAGCGGCGAAGGCGCGAGTGTATCCCATCGGCGCGGTGTCGCTGGGGCAGAAGGGACAGCAGCTCGCCGAGTTCGGGGAGCTGGTGGGTGCCGGCGCGGTGGCGGTCAGCGACGACGGCAAGCCCGTCGCCTCCAGTCACCTCATGCGCACGGCGCTGGAGTATGCCCGGACCTTCGGGATTCCGGTGGCCGATCATTGCGAGGAGCCGAGCCTCGCGGAGGGGGGCGCGATGCACGAGGGCCTGGTCTCCACCCGCCTCGGTCTCAAGGGCGTCCCGGCGGCGGCCGAGGAGATCATGGTGGCCCGTGACATCCTGCTCGCCGAGCTCACCGGGGGGCACGTGCACCTCTGCCACATGTCCACCCGGGGCTCGGTGGAGCTGATCCGGCGGGCGAAGGACCAGGGGCTTCGGGTGACCGCGGAAGCGTGTCCCCACCACTTCACCCTGACCCACGAAGCCTGCGAGGGATACAACACCAACGCCAAGATGAATCCGCCGCTGCGCGAGCCGGAGGACCGCGAGGCCATCCGGCAGGGTCTGCGCGACGGGATCATCGACGTGATCTGTACCGATCACGCGCCGCACCACTACGACGCGAAGGAGCGCGAGTTCGACGACGCGCCCAACGGAATCATCGGGCTGGAGACCGCGCTCGGCCTCGCGGTGTCCGAGCTCGTCGAATCGGGGCTGCTCTCGCTGCCCGACCTGGTGAACCGGATGAGCGTGATGCCGGCGCGGATCTTCGGGCTCCAGGGCGGGAGTCTGGCCCCCGGCTCGCCGGCGGACGTCGTGGTGTTCGACCCGAAGGCCGAGTGGACGGTTCGGCCGGAGCGCTTCTACTCCAAGAGCCGCAACACGCCATTCGCCGGCCGACGCCTCCGGGGTCGGGCCGAGACCACGGTCGTGCGGGGTCAGGTGGTATTCGCGCGAGGGGGCGACACCTAGTTACATTATTTGTCGACGCGGTTCGGTCCGGTTCCGACGTGCCCCCCAGATCAAGCTGACGCGAGAGGAAGGCCAGACCATGGCCCCGGATACCGATAACAGCATCGAAGCGCTCCTGGAGCAGCGGTCGCAATACGAGCAATGGCTCACCAAGCTCGACTCGGCCGCGAACAAGGCGCCGGACGCCGTGCGCAAGAAGGTGCGGGCCGACTACGAGGTCCGGCTGCGCGGCGTCATCGAGCGTCTCCGCGGTCACTCGGCCACGATCGCCGAGGATCTGCAGCGGCATCAAGGCGCCCAGCGCGAGCTGGACGGTCACCGCCGTGAGGCCGAGGAAGAGCTGGCCGAGGCGGAAGTCCGCCACACGGTCGGGGAGTTCACCGACGACGAGTGGCGACGCATCGCCGACGAGAGCGAGCGGAAGCTGGGTGGTCTGCGGGAGCAACTGAAGACGGTGGGGGGCGAGATCGCGAGGCTGGTGGAGGTGCAAGGCCTCATCGCCGCCTCCCCCAAGCCGGCCTCTCCTCCGGAAGAGGTCATCGAGCGCTCGCCGCCGCCGCCTCCACCCCCGCCCCCAGCCGAGCCCGCGGCCTTCGGAGCCTCGGCCACGGG
>DATLHD010000293.1:0-5753 GCA_035540075.1 Gemmatimonadales bacterium | reverse complement strand
GGTCGGCTGGTCGGGGGCGTCCGGTGGTCGGTGCGTGACTGCCACCTGGATCCCGTCCAACGGCGCCAGCGATGAGACGGACCAGTCACTCCCGGCGGACACCAAGGCTCCCTCCTCCACTAGACTCCGGATCGGGTAGAGCCATCGTGATCGCTTGGGCCCGAGCGCCGGCTCTGCCAGACGGGTCAGATATTCATCTCCGTTAGCCCAGAACGGCTCGAAGTTCGCGACCACGCCCAGCCGCCGGAATCTCGGAAGATCGGCGGGGTCGATGAGCTGAAGGTGGGTGATCGTGTGGCGGGCGTCCCGGACTCCGCTCGCCAGGCGGGCGTGCTCGAAGGCGTCGAGGGTCATGCGGATCGCGCGGTCCCCGATCGCATGGACGTGAACCTGCCAGCCGTTCCGATCCAGGGCCGTGGCCAGGCTGTCCAGCACCGGTTGGGAGTAGACCGGCTTGCCGGCGTCGCCCTTCCGGTCGAGGTAGGGCTCGAGCAATGCCGCGGTGCCCGACTCGATCACGCCGTCCTCGAAGAGCTTCGCCGTGGATGGCCGAACCCGCGGCGTGGTGTACTGTGACCGCCACTCGCCCAGTCGCCGGACCACACCTTCGACTCCCGTCGAGTCCGGCTCCGCGTCGGCCGCCACGACGACTCGAAGGGTGAGCCGTCCGGCGCGGTCCGCGGACGCATAGGCCCGAAGCAGACTCTCGGACGCCAACGCCTCCATGATCGTGGTGATGCCCCGCTCGGCCGCCAGTGGAAGGGCGCGCTCGAGGCCCGCCGCCAGCTCGGCATCGGTTCGCTCCGGGAGCAGCCGCGACACCAGATCTATCGCCGTCTCCCTCAGCGCGCCGGTGGGCTCGCCGGTGCGCGGATCCCGCTCGATGCGGCCGTCGGGCGGGTCGGGTGTATCGCGCGTGATCCTCGCGAGCTCCAGCGCCCGGCTGTTGGCCCAGGCGGAGTGCCCATCGGCCGCTTCCATGAACGCCGGCCGGTCGGGCGCGATCCGGTCGAGCGCCGCCTTCGACGGATTGGCTCCCGGAAAGGCTGTGAGCTCCCAACCGACGCCGCGGAGCCACCCGTCGGGCCGAGCGGCTGCGCAGGCCGTGATCGAATCCAGCACGGCGACCGCGTTCTCGAGGGTGTACAGGGTGCACTCACCGAGCTCGACACCGCCGAGCAAGAGGTGAACGTGGCCGTCCTCGAACCCAGGAAGCAGCATCCCCCCGGCGAGGTCCACCACTTCGGTCTCGGGGCCGATCAGGCCGGAAGGCAGACTGTCGCCGCCCACGTGAACGATTCGTCCCTCGCGAACCGCGACCGTCCGCGCCCAGCTCCGCGCCGCATCCACCGTATACACTGCGCCGTTCCGAAGCACGAGATCCGCCGGCGGTCGGTCCGGAGCCGCCTTGTGGCAGCCCAGAGCCACGAGGACAACGGTCGCCGCTCCGATGCCTCGCGAGCCGAGGCGGATCAGGCTCACCGTGTGGCCAGCGAGTCGGGGCTCACCGGCCGGAGATCGAGGTCCTGAAAGTCGAAGCTGAAATCCACCAGCGGTGAGCTCGGCACCAGCCGGAGCCGCGCGATCGACCCGTCGTGGTTGAGCCAGAAAGTGGCATACGCGTCCGCCCGCAGCTCACGGTCCCGCCAGCGCGCGAAAAAGCTGTCGTGCTGCCAGTGGATCAGGTCGCCGACCAGGGAAGGCGACCGGGTGAACCGGATGACCAGACCCGGGCCCTCGCGGGCGACCTTCACATCGCCGTACCAGGGGTCGCGATAGGTCCCCGCATAGCGCTCCAGCGGCAGCGACGGTCCCGAGGTCGAGTCCCGCGCGGCTGCCGCCTTGCCCTCCATCGCGCGCACCTCGTCGAGATTCTTCTTCACCATTCGCTCGAACACCGCCGGGTAGTCCGGTGCCTCCGCGCCCAGGTAGTGGTCCAGCACGTGGTAGACGATGGACTCGAACGCGGCGCCGGACTCCTGGTTGGTGAGCACCACGACGCCGAGCCGAAGCTCGGGGATCATCGCGACTTTGGACACGTAACCCGGGAGTCCGCCGGTGTGCTGCAGCAGCCGGCGGCCGCGGTAGTCGCGCACGTTGATGCCGAGGGCATAGCCCGCCATGGTCGGCCGGAGGTGCGGCGCGCCCTCGGGTGCGGGATTGATCGGCACCGCAGTCACATCGCGCCAGAGCTGAATGACCGCCCGGGGCTCGAAGAGCCGTCCGCCGCCGGTGACCCGGCCGGAGTCGAGCTGGACCATCATCCACTTCGCCATGTCGGCGGCACCCGACATGATCCCGCCGGCGGGGTTGGTGTTGTCGCTGAGGAATGGGGCGACGGGCCGCACGGTGCCCTCCACCTCGGCATGCGTCGCGGCCACGTTGCCGGCCTTCTTCGCGCCTGAGTGGAGCACGTCGCTGTCCGTCATCCCGACCTTCCGGAGAACCCGGTTTCGGACGAAGTCCTCCCAGCTCTGTCCCGAGACCGCCTCGATCACCCTGCCCGCTACAAGGTAGAGGACGTTGTCGTAGGCGTACGCGCTCCGGAACGAGGTGGAGAGCGGGATGTATCTCAACCGCCTGGCGATCTCGTCGCGGTTGTACGTCGAGGGGGGCCACCACAGCAGGTCTCCCGCGCCGAGCCCGAGCCCGCTCCGGTGCACCAGGAGGTCGCGCACCGTCAGCTCGTGGGTGACGTACGGATCGCTCATGGCAAACCACGGCAGATAGCGAACCACGGGCGCATCCCACTCGACCTTGCCTTCCTCCACCAGCAGCTCGAGGGCGGTGGCGGTGAAGAGCTTGGTGTTGGACGCGATGCCGAACCGCGTGTGTTCGTCCACCGGCGCCGGATCGCCGAGCCGCCGGACGCCGTACCCTTTCGCCATCACCAGGCGTCCGTCCTTGACGATGGCCACAGAGAGTCCCGGCACGGTGAAGGTCTTCATCACTCTGGCGACATAGCGGTCAAGATCCGGCGGGGCGTCCTGGGCGGCCAACGGAGACGCCAGCAGGAGGGCAGCCAGGACGTGAGACGACGACGCGGTCAGGCGCACGAGGCTCTCGGGCTTGGGTGAAGGCGTTCGATCACGGAAGACTGGCGCGGGCTTCGTCGCACTCGCCGCAGACACCCGCGGGATGGAGAAAGACGGTCTCGTGGTCCTGCAGGTGGGCGGCGGCGACTCGCACGATATCTCGGGAGCGGGACAGTCGCGCCTGGCCGTGGCCCACGGGCTCGCGGCGCTGGAGTCCAGCGGCGTCGAGCCAGGCGTCCATCAGGCTGAAGTTCTCGCAGCAGTGATCCACCTCCTCGTACTGGCATCGAGTCACTCGGCCGGCGACCAACACCGTCGCGACGGCCTGTTTGCGGTAGCGCACCCCGGCGACGTTCTCTGCCAGGTGCACGGTCGTGTTCGCGTCATGACCGACGCCGAGCAGGAGCACCTGACCGTCGAGGTCGTGCACCCGGCCCACCGGACTGTCCGGACCGTGAGGAACGTCCACCGGCTGGTCGCGGGTGATCTCCGAGGCATGCGGTCCCGCGGCCGCGAAGGCGTGCGGACTGTCGGTTCGCAGGACGCCCGGCAGCCGCCAGAAGGTGTCGGCGACGACACCCATCGTGCGGCAGGGCGAGGTGGCGGGATCGAAGGCGTGCATGTCGTCGTCGGCCATCGCAGGCATCACCAGCGTCCCGTTGGGACCAATAGCGGCACGCAGCGCCTCGATGAGGCCGAGAGGCCCGCCGCTCACCGGTCCCACGCGAGAGAACGCGGTGTGAACCAGGAGCACCTGTACCGGACGCACACCGAGCGCGAGGAGCTGCCGTACCAGCTCCTCGCGGGCAAGCGGTTGCGGGGCCGGACCGGGGCGGGGCATGCCACTAAGCTAGACAGATCCGGCTGGCAGCGGGGTGGCCTTCCGTCCGCGACCGGGCTACCGTCCCTCAATGTCGGTCGAGCACGATCTCGTCTCCCGCCGCTTCACCGTCGCCGGCTCCGGGGGCACCGCGGTGCTCGCCTATGCCCCAGCCGGATCGGGTCTGGTCGAGCTCTACAGCACCTTCGTCCCACCGGCCGATCGCGGCCGCGGCGTCGCGGCCCGGCTGGTCGAGGCCGCGGTCCAATATGCTCGGGCCGAAGGCCTCCGGATCATTCCCAGTTGCTGGTACGTGGCGCAGTGGCTCCGCCACCATCCAGAGCACGCCGACCTCGTCGCGCACTGACGGTTTCCGGACAACGGCGTGGACGTCGTCGTCATCGGTGGTGGACTCGCGGGCCTCGCCGCGACCCAGCGGCTGGTGGAGGCGGGGGCCACCGTCACGCTCCTCGAGGCACGTGGCCGCCTTGGCGGCCGAGTCTATACCGAGCACCCATCGGGTGAGGGCACACCCCTCGATCTCGGCGCAGAGTGGCTGAGCGCCGAGGGAGAGCTGCATGACCTGATCGCCGGGGCAGGCGCGCACCTGGTCGAGGCCGATGGGCGACAGGCGGTCCGGACGGATGGTGGCTGGAAGGACACGTCCAAGCTCCATGCGAAGGCGCGGCGACTGATCAAGCAGATGGAGCAAGCCGAGGGACCGGATCGCTCACTCAGCGCGGCGCTCGAGGATTGTTGCGGCGGGAACGAGCTGGTCGAGGCGCGCGAGCACCTGATCCGTTACGTCGAAGGTTTCCACGCGGCCGATCCCGGCCTGCTCAGCGTGCGGTGGCTGGCGGAGGTGGAGCGCACCGAGCCGGCCGAAGCGAGCGATGTCAGGGTTGCCGAGGGTGCCGGCCTGGCCGTTGACGTGCTGCGTCGCTCGCTGGAGCGCCGTTGCGAGATCCGTCTGAACACCGCGGCCAAGTCGATCGGCTGGCGACCCGGCTCGATCGAAGTCGAGTTGGGGCCGGGCTCCAGGCTCCGCGCCTCCGCGGTGATCGTCACCGTGCCGCTCCCGCTGCTGGATCCGCCGGGCGACGAGGCCGCGGCGCTCCGCTTCACTCCACGGCTCGATGACAAGCTCGCCGCAGCGCGACTCCTCCACATGGGCCAGGTGGTCAAGGTGGTGCTCGGCTTTCGCGGGCCCTTCTGGCGGAGCATCGACGGGCTGGAGGACGTGCAGTTCATTCACGTCTTCGGCCGGCCGCTCCCGACCTGGTGGATGCCGCTGGATCCCGAGGTCCCGAGGCTGACGGGCTGGGCCGGGGGCCCGCATGCCGCCCGGCTGGCCGGGAAGAGCCTCGCGGCGCTCAAGGATCTCGCCGTGCGCTCGCTGTCGGACGCGCTGGGCCTCACCCCTGGCGACGTGGCTCCGCAACTCGAATCCCTCCACCTCCACGACTGGACCGCCGACCCCCTGTCCCGCGGAGCGTACACCTATGTGGGCGTCGGAGGGTCCGAGGCCTACCGTACCCTCGCCGCGCCGGTCGCCAACACACTCTTCTTCGCCGGCGAGGCCACCTGCGGCGGTGGGCACAACGCGACGATGGAAGGGGCGCTCCGCTCGGGACGCCGGGCCGCCGCCGAGCTGTTGGCGAGGTGACGCGCCGCACATCCAGGCTCCCGCTCGCCGTGCTAGCATGCGGCCATGACAGCACCCTACGAGCGGGAACAACAGGATCTCAATCCGAACCGGGTCGAGGAAGAGCGCCACGCGCGGCAGGAGGCGGAATACCGTCTCTCGGAGCGCGGCATCAGGGTAGAGCCATCCGATAGCGACGAAGAGGTCGCCGATCTGCTGGAAGCGATCGAGCGCTTCGAGGCAGGGGTCGAGG
>DATLHD010000292.1:0-3130 GCA_035540075.1 Gemmatimonadales bacterium | reverse complement strand
CGGATGAGCTT
The DNA here is from genome assembly GCA_035540075.1 of Gemmatimonadales bacterium. Classification (GTDB taxonomy): domain Bacteria; phylum Gemmatimonadota; class Gemmatimonadetes; order Gemmatimonadales; family GWC2-71-9; genus CAVVWJ01. Next base: position 3,119 of record DATLHD010000292.1, on the reverse strand, counting down.
CAAGACCTGGCTCTTTCAACACCTGCCGAAGCCGGGCTTCTCGGATGCGTACTGTCACATCGTGCCCCAGCACGAATTCATCTACGACGCCTCGGGCAGACTCCTGCCCGACTTCGTGGGACGATACGAGTCCCTGCAGGCGGATTTCGACATCGTATGCGAGCGGATCGGCGTTCCCCGCACGCCCCTGCCCCACGAGAATCGCTCGATGGACGCTCCCCGCGTCCGGTCACTCAACGACGTGAAGAAGCGGATCCGGCGCTGGCTCTGGACGCTTCGACCCACGAACGTGTTTCCCCGGTATACCGATTACTACGACGACGAATCGCTCGCGTTCGTGACCGAGCGCTACCGCAAGGACATCGAGTCGTTCGGCTACGAGTTCGGGGCGGCGGCGGCGCCGACGACCCCACCGGCTCCACGCCTCACTGCGCGATAGAACGCGAGCGTCTGTTCGGCGATCGCGCCCCACTCCAGCGATGAGAGATCGGCCCGCGCTGGACGTGGCCGGCGGGCCCAGGCGATCCCCTCGTCGAGGATCGCGGGGGTGAGATCGCCCTCGTAGGTATGCACCCACTCGGGCCCGAGCAGCGCCTGGAGCTCGCCCATGGCCCCCAGTCGCGGCACCAGCACGGGTCGGTCGAAGGAGAGCGCGAGGAGCGCGCTTCCGGAGTTGGTGATGTCGCTGAACGGCAGCACGACGAGATCGGCGGCACGGAGGTAGCGCTGCACGTCTTCGTCGGGAACCCGCCCCAGGGCGAGCCGCACGCGCGGATCCTGGCCCGCCGCGCGCTCGATCTCCGGCGCGAGCGCCGGCTCGAGGGGCCTGCCGCCCACCAGCAGAATCGCGTTTCGCTCGGGCGGGAGAGCACGCACGGTCCGGACGAGGTGCGGCACGTTCTTGTAGCGCCGGAGGAGTCCGAGAAAGGTCACCACCACCGCACCGTCCGGCAGGCCCAAGTCGGCGCGGGCCTCCTCCCGCGTGACCTGGTCGGGATAGCTCCCCCGGAAGTGACCCATGTGAACCACGGCGTGGGGGAGCCCGGCCGCCGTCGGATAGGTCGTCTCTATCGCGGTCTGACTGGCGGCGCTCGGATGAAGCAACCCATTCACCCGACGCATCACGCCCGCCCAGTACCACCGCTCCAGCAGCGAGTTCCTGCCCTCGTGGGGCCGGGCGTTGTGGGTCGTCCAGACCACGCTGGCGCCGTGCAGACGGGCCGCTTCCAATACCACCTGCCCGCCGGCCGCACCCGCAAGCCTGGCGAAAGCGCTGTTTCCCGCCATCGGCTTCTCGGGCCAGTGGAGATGAAGAACATCGTATCCGCCCCGGAGCGCGCGACCGAAGGTGAAGTCGGTCACCTGCACACCGAGGTCCGCGAGGTGGGTGTACAGCAGCCAGGTGTAGGGGTTCTTGGCCCGGGCCTGGCGTCCCGGCCAGGCCAGGACCCGCAGCGGTCCGCTATCCCCGCCGCGAGCCAACGGCATCCGGGCCGCGGTCAGCGCGCGCGATCACGGGCGACCCGAGCAACGCCGTCGCCCCCACGGAGCGGGCCAGACCTTCCGCCCCGCGCGCCAGCCCGGTCGAGCCGGCCAGCCGGTAGAGCGCCATCGGCAGGAAGAACTGGGGTCGCTCCTCCGTCACCCGGAAGCCGGCCGACGCAAAGGCACGCGCCACCTCGCCTCGCCCGTAGAGGGCGAAGGGCCTGGTGGTCCCCCGCTCGATCGAGCTCTTGATCCTGAAGAGGGCTTCCGAGGCGAAGTTCACGCTGCGTTGGGCGGGATAGTCGACCACGACCCGGTGCCGGGAGACGCGGCAGAGCTCAGCGACCAATCGTCGCCAATCGATGCTGTGAGCCAACAGTCGGTAGCAGACGACCGCGTCGTAGGTCCGGTCGACATAGGGAAGCGCGAGCAGGTCGGCCACCTCGAACCGGCAGCGGCCCGCCGAAGTGAGCGGAGCCAGGCGATGGCCGCAGGAGGCGTCACTCCCCACCACCGTCACCCGATAGCCGGCATCGGCCAGGGGACCGGCAAGCTGCGCATGGCCGCCCCCCACGTCCAGCACCGTGGCATGCGGAGGGAGGCCGCGGAGGCACTCGAGCGTGAGGCGGGCCTGAAGCTCGAGGAACCACTGTCCAACGGGACCGGCAAACCGCCTGGCATACAGCTCCGAGGACGACTCGATGTCGGCGTCCTCGCGGGCCGGCGAGGCGGCCAGTGTCATTGCTGGTAGATGGCCTCGAGCTGTGCCCTGGGCTGCAGATACCCGTGGGCCACGTACCAGTCCATCGTCTCGCGGATGCCGTCCACGAGCCGCACTTCGGGCCGATACCCCAGGAGACGACCCGCCTTCTCGATGCTGAAGGCCCGGCTCTTGGTGAAGAAGTCCACCCGGCGGCGATAGATCGGGGGCTCGATGCCCAAGGGCACGCAGATCTTCTCCACCAGGGAGCCGACGAGCTGGAAAGGCCGAACCGGCAGGCGGAGCCACGGAGCCGGCACGCCGGCCACGCTCGCGATCATGGCCGCGAGCTCGGAGAGCTTCAGGTAGGATTCGCCGCCAAGAATGAAGACTTCGCCCACCGCCCTGGAGTGGGTCCCAAGAAGCCGGAGGCCCCGCACCAGATCCTTCACGTGGACGGTGTGATAGTAGTTCTCGCCCCCGCCGAGCAGGGGGAAACGCTGCTGGGCGATGAGGCGGAACATTTTGAGGAGGCGGGTGTCGCCGGGGCCGTAGATCGCGGTCGGCCTGGCCACGGCCAGCGGGATGCGGTCGCGATAGGTCAGCGCCAGCTGCTCCGCCTCGCACTTGGTGGCCTGATAGACGTCGCTCGGCGCGTATGCGGCGCTCTCGTCCGCCGGCGGTGCGGCGATGTGTCCGTGGACCCCCACGGTACTGCAATGTACGTAGCGTCGGACCGAGGCCCGCACGGCCGCCTCCAGCAGCAGCCGGGACGCTTCCACGTTGACCTCCCGGTAGCGCAGGTCGGGGTGCTTGGCTTCGCGATACACCGCCGCCAGGTGGTACACCGTGCCCACGCCCCGCATCGCGCGCTCGATCACCTCCGGGTCGGCGATGTCGCCCTCGATGATCTCGACGCCGTCGGGCAGGAGCT
>DATLHD010000291.1:0-9149 GCA_035540075.1 Gemmatimonadales bacterium | reverse complement strand
GACAGGGCCCCGGTGCAGGACCGGGCTCCGGTGAGGGCACCGGCCCCGGCGTTGGGGGCGGGGGTGGTGTGGTGAGGCCCCCGGAGCTGCGCGATCTCGCTTTTCCATTCGAGACGCCGCCCAAGGAGCTCCGCGGCGCCTCGCTCGACGTCACCTTCTGGGTACGGGTGGACGGTCGCGTCGAGCGGTACGAGGTGCGACCCGCCATCAGCGACCGCGACTACGCTCGCAAGTTCGACGAGGTGATCCGCGCCTTCCGATTCACTCCGGCCCGCGCGCCCGACGGGACCAGGATCGCAGGTACCACCCGGGTGACCTTCACCCTGCCGGGCAAGCGTAGCTCCTGACGCTCCACTCACGCTCCAGATCCCAACCGAGGACCTCGATGAACCGGCTGTTCCTCCGGAAGTCCGTACAGGATTGCGAGAACGACATTCTGGAGCGGGGCGGCCTCCGGCGCACGCTCGGCAAGTGGCACCTCACCGCGCTCGGGGTCGGCGCCACCATCGGCGCGGGCATCTTCGCCACCACGGGCACCGCCATCGTGGGCGACCAGATCCGCCTTGGCGCAGGGCCGGCCATCATCCTCTCATTCCTGCTCACGGCGGTCACCTGCGGCTTCGCGGCGCTGTGCTACGCCGAGTTCGCCTCGATGGTCCCGATCAGCGGCTCCGCCTACACCTACGCCTACGCCTCGCTCGGCGAGCTGGTGGCCTGGATCATCGGCTGGGACCTGATCGTCGAGTACGCGGTGGGGAACATCGGTGTCGCGATCGGGTGGTCGGGGTACTTCCGCGAGCTGCTGACCCACTTCGGCCTGGCGCTCCCGCCCTGGCTCGCCACTGACGCACGATCGGCGCACATGGCGGCGGACGCAGTCGCGGCCGGAGCCACCGACGCCACCAGCGTCTACCTCGCTTCGGCGCTCACAGCCGCCCCCACGGTGCTCGGCTTCAAGTTCATCGCCAACCTCCCCGCCTTCGCCATCGTCGCGCTCATCACCACCATCCTGGTGATCGGGATCCGGGAATCGGCCACCTCCAACAACACGATGGTGATCCTCAAGCTCGCCATCATCCTGTTCTTCGTGGCGGTGGGCGTCACGCTGATCAAGCCGGAGCACTGGAACGATCCCCAGCTCGGCGGCTTCGCGCCGAACGGGTTCGCGGGGATCAGCGCGGGCGCGGCGATCATCTTCTTCAGCTATATCGGATTCGACGCCACCTCGACGGCGGCGGAGGAGGCGAAGGACCCCGGCCGCGACATGCCGTTCGGCATCATCATGAGCCTGATAATCTGTACGGTCGTCTACATCCTCGTGGCCGCCGTGATGACCGGGATGGCACCCTGGCCCAAGCTGGGCACGGCGGAGCCGATGGTGACGGCGCTCGCCCTGGCCGACGGCTCGCCGACGCTGATCAGGGTCTCGCGCTTCATCGTCTCCCTCGGCGCCGTGTTCGCCATGACCAGCGTGCTGCTGGTGTTCCAGCTGGGTCAGCCCCGGATCTTCATGTCCATGTCGCGAGACGGGCTGCTGCCGCCGTTGTTCTCCAAGGTGCACCCGCGATTCCGGACGCCGTACGTCGGCACCCTGATCACCGGCACCTTCGTGGCGACCTTCGCCGCCTTCGCCAACATCGCCGAGGTGGTGGAGCTGACCAACATCGGGACGCTGTTCGCCTTCATCCTGGTGTCGGCGGGCGTGATCCTGCTGCGGCGGGCAGAGCCCGACCGGCACCGTCCGTTTCGGGTGCCGTTCGTGCCGTGGGTCCCGATCCTCTCGATCGTGAGCTGTCTGTATCTGATGTTCCAGCTGCCGTGGCTCACCTGGGCCCGGTTCGCGCTGTGGCTGGTGCTGGGGCTGCTGATCTACTTCTTCTACGGCGTGCGGAACAGCCGGCTGGCACGGGAGCGGGGGATCACGCGATAGGGTGGTAGAACATGTCACCCCGAGCAACGCGAAGGGGGCCATGCGGGCATGGTCCCCTTCACTACGTTCAGGCCGACATCCTCCTTCGAGTCCTTCTACTCTCCGGCGGGCCGTGCAGCCAGCCGCAGCGCCCCCACCACCGCATCCACGGGCCCATCCATCGGCCGAAGTCCAGGCTCCTCACCCAGCCGCGCCAGCACAGCTCGGCGGAGCGGCCGGTCCTCGGTGAGCAATCCGCCGGTCACCGCGACGCCGACCGGCGGCTCGGCCTCGAGGTGCGGCAGTAGGCAGATGGCCAGCTGCGACAGCTCTCGCGCAGCGTAGTCGGCGATACCCTGCGCCAGCGGGTCGCCCTCGGCGGCGACCTCGAGCACGTGCGGGGCGAGCGAGGCCATCTCCGAGGGGGAGGCGCTCGCCGCCCACCGCACCAGCGCGTCGAAGTCGGGACTCCGAGTGGCCGCGAGCACGCGATCGGTGAGCGCCGTGCGCGGGCTCCGGCCGTCGTGCGCCCGACTCACCGCTCCGAGCGCGGCCCGCCCGATCGCATACCCACTCCCCTCGTCCCCCATCTGCCACCCATAGCCGCCGATCCGGCGGCGCGCGCCCTTCGTGTCCCTCCCGACGGAGATGCTGCCGGTCCCCGCGCTCACGACGATGCCCGCGCCGCTCTCGAACGCGCCGGCGAGCGACAGCTCGATGTCGGTCGTCACCTCGACCCGTGCGGCCAGGTTCTCGGCGCGGAGTGCCTTCGCGAGCTCGAAGCGCTCCGGATCCCGGCCTGCGCCGGCCGCGCCGACGAGGAGGACATCGCCCGACAAGCGGCCGAGATTCGCCAGCGCGCGCCGAACGACCTCCGCGATCATGCCGGCGGAGGCGAGGGCACGACCCGGCCGCACGGCGGCGCCCGGACCGTCGGCTCGCGCGAGGATCCTGCCACCCTCGCTGACTCCGACAGCGGTCTTGCTCCCGCCGACATCGGCGCCGATCAGGATCGGCATGCTCACCTGCTCTCGCGCGAAGGAAGGAAACTGAGCGCGACTCCCGTTCCGAATGCGAGCGTCGTGCCCAGCGGCACGTACCACGGCCATGCGAGGCTGCCTACCGGCTCGAGCCAGGCGAGATCCAGGGCCGCGGCGAGCCGTCGGGCGAAGATGACCACCAGCATCACGCACACCGTCGCCGCCACCGCCCCGACCACGTCACGCCCTCGGGCACGCGGCCACTGGCCGGCGAGGAGATAGGTGCCGAGCAGCGGGCCGTAGGTGACGGAGGCGATCGAGAGCGCGAGGACCACGACGGGCGTGTCGTTGCCCTCGGCCGCGTAGTGAAAGTACAGGGCGCCGAAGATGAGTCCGGTGGCCCAGGCGGCGGAGAACAGCCGGCCGATCCGCAGCAAGTGCACCGGGTCGGTGCGACCAGTGTACGAGGCGTAGAGGTCGTGGGTCGCCGAAGACGCGAGCGAGTTGATCGCGGAGCTGTGGGTGCCCATGGCCGCGGCCAGGATACCGGCGATCACGAGGCCCGCCAGCCCCGCGGGCAGATGGTCCACCACGAATCTGGGAAAGAGCTGGTCGCCGGGCATGTCAGCCGGGGCGAATCCCGCGGCCCAGATCGCCACCCCGACCAGCAGGAAGAGGGTGAACTGAAACATCACCATGATCCCGGAGCCGATCAGGGCGACGCGAGCATCCCCCAGCGACCGGGTGGCGAGCAGCCGCTGGACGATCAGGTGATCGGTCCCGTGAGACGCGGCCGAGAGCAGGGCGCCGCCCACGATGCCGCCGAGCAGCGTGTAGGTGCTGGTGAACGAGATCGTCGGATCGACGACGCGCAGCTTGCCCGCGGCCGCGGCCAGGCTCAGCGCCTCGCCGGGCCCGCCGGCCAGATGCCAGGCGATGAACAGCGCCCCGATGCCGCCGCTCAGATACACGCAGAGCTGGAGCACGTCGGTCCACACGACCGCCTTGAAGCCCCCGAACCAGGTGTAGATCATCGTTACGGCGCCCATGACGACGATGGAGGTCGGGATGGACCAGCCGGTCACCAGGGCGAGCGGAATGGCGCTGGCGAAGACCCGGACCGCGTCGCCCAGGAACCGCGAGAACAGGAAGATCGTGGAGGTGAGCCGCCTGGTGCCGACGCCGAAGCGGTGCTCGAGCCGGGCGTAGGCCGTCTCCTGGTCGCCCCGGAAGTATCCGGGCAGGAGCCACACCGCCACCCCGATTCGGCCGAGGAGATAGCCCAGGGTGAGCTGGAGGAAGGTCAGGTCGCCGCGGGCGCCGATACCCGGAATGGAGATGACCGTGAGCGCGGAGGTTTCCGTGGCGACGATAGAGAGGAGGATCGCCCAGGCGGGGAGGTCCCGCGCACCGAGGAAGTAGTCGGTCGCGCTCCGCTGGTGTCGCGCTACCCACAGCCCGACGCCCAGCGTGAACACGAAGTACAGCGCTACGATGACGAGGTCGAGGGTGTGCAGATAGAGGTCGGTTGTTGGACCGTGAAATCGAAAGGGGCGGCCGAGCGACTGTCGTCGCCTGGCCACCCCCCTTCACTTTTTATTTTTCAGCGGTCACGCGGTCACGCCGTGAAGCTGGTGCCGCACCCGCACCCACCGGTGGCGTTCGGGTTATTGAAGGTGAAGCCCGACCCCTGCATCGAGGTTACGTAGTCGATCGTGATGCCCGCGAGGTACTGCGCGCTGAAACCGTCCACGAACACCCGGACGCCGTTCACCTCGCTGACGAGGTCGTCGTCCAGCGGACGCTCCTCGATGTTGAGGCTGTACTTGAATCCCGAGCACCCGCCCGGCAACACGCTCACCCGGAGGCCGGCGGTATCGGCCGGGACCTGCTCTTGCACGATGAACTTGTGCACTTCCTCAGCGGCACGTCCCGTGAGGTTGAAGACGAATCCTCCCGCCGGGGCCTGCTGCTCGATACCGCTCATGAAACGCTCCTTGACAGACGTGAGGCCGGCCTAGGAGCCGGTCCGATCTGGCATCAAACTTAACGAGGTCGAATCGGCCCTGTCAACGCTCATGTCGAGCGTCGGATCAGCGCGTAAGTTGCGGTATATCAATGAGAAAGCCACAATTGAGACGATTCCGTAGAGGGCCCCTCTCCAAGCCCAGCCGGTTAGGAAGGCCCCCACAGCGAAAATCGCGGCGTACACCGCGATGACGCCTGCCGCCCAATTCACCCAGGACAGCGCCCCACCGGGGATCGGCTCCCGCCCGTAGCCAAGCCGCTCGCTCACCGGCCGCCATCCGGTGCCCCCCGGCCGTACCCGCCGGTAGAACCGTTCGAGGGTCGACTCGGACTCGGGCGGGGTCATGAGGGTGACGGCCAGCCAGACCACTGTGGTCACCCCGACCGTGATGAGCATGGTCAGGGCATAGTTGACCGAGGCCGTGTCGGCCAGATTGAGACCTGCCATTTGGAGCGCGACCGAGGTCACCAACGACGCCGCCATTGCGCTGATCTCAGACCACGCGTTCACCCGCCACCAGTACCAGCGGAGGATCAGCACCAGGCCGGTCCCCGCCCCGAGCGCGAGCAGCAGTTTCCAGCCGGCTTCCACGCTGGTGAGGAACGCCATGACGACGAGTGAAAGCGCCATGAGAATGCCGGTCGCGACCCGGGAGGCCATGATCTGGGCGCGCGGCCCTGCGTCGGGGCGGATGAATCGGAGATACACGTCGTTCACCAGGTACGACGCGCCCCAATTGAGGTGGGTGCTGATGGTGCTCATGTACGCCGCCGCGAAGGCGGCGAGCATGAGTCCCTTGAACGGCGAGGGCAGCACGTCCACCATCACGCGGACATAGCCTTCCTCGGGATTGGCCAGGTCGGGATAGCGGAGCGCACCGACGAAGCCCACCAGGATCCAGGGCCAGGGCCGGAGCGCGTAGTGGGCGACGTTAAACCAGAGCGTGGCCAGAAGCCCATGTCGCTCATCCTTGGCGGACAGGATCCGCTGCACCACATAGCCGCCACCGCCCGGCTCCGCACCGGGATACCACGCCGCCCACCACTGCACGCTGAGGAACACCAGGAGCGTCGAGAGCGGCAGCCATGCCTGATCGGTGGGCGGGATGACGCCGAACGCGGCCTCCGCCGAGCCGTAGTGGCGGGCCGACTGCTCGACCAGCGGGCCAAGCCCCCCGACCCAGTCGACCGCGAGCACCGCGAGCAGGATCGAGCCCGCCATGGCGACCACGAACTGGAAAGCATCCGTCACGATCACGCCCCACAGCCCCGCGAGCACGCTGTAGAGCGCGGTGATGGCGAAGAGAGTCACCGCCGCCACCCACGGGTCGATGTCGAGGGTGATTCCCAGGATCGTCACCATCGCCCGGGTGACCCAGCCCATGATGATGAGATTGATCGGCAGCGCGAGGTACAGCCCGCGGAACCCGCGCAGCACCGCGGCCGGCCGCCCGCCGTAGCGCAGCTCCGCGAACTCGACATCGGTCAGCACGCCCGCCCGGCGCCAGAGCCGGGAAAAAAAGAAGACGGTCAGGATCCCGGACAGCGCGCCGTTCCACCACAGCCAGTTGCCTGCCACCCCGTACTTCGCCACCAGCCCGGCGACCGCGAGCGGGGTGTCGGCGGCGAAGGTGGTCGCAACCATCGAGGTGCCCGCGAGCCACCAGGGCAGAGAGCGGCCGCTGACGAAGTAGTCCGCCAGCGATTTGCTCGCCCGCCGGGTATAGGCCAGCCCGATGGCGGCGGAGGCCACGAAGTAGAGGGCGACGACCAGCCAGTCCGAGAGGGCGAGTGTCATGGCGAGACCCGGCGCTCCACGCCCCAGCCGCGGGCGTACAGGGGAGGAATGGAGATCGGCAGGCGTCCGGTGATCGGCGCGGCGCCGGCGAGCGCGCGCGCCACCGCCTCCTCCGTCACCGGGTTCGAACGCCAGCCGATCAGGTAGGACCCGACCTCCGGCAGGCCGGAGATGAGGTACGGATTGCCCAACGAGACGAGAATGGTGGGCATCGTCCGCGCGGCCGCGGAGATGAGGGCCGAGAGCCGCTCCGGCAGGCCGATGGTGCCCCGCGAGGCGGTCGGCTTGTCGGCGGCGACGAAGAGGGCGACGGGACGTCTGGCCAGCGCGGTGACCGCGGAGTCGTAGCTCGCCGGACCACTGCCGGGCCAGAGCCTCACGACCGTCAGGGACATTCCCAGGCGCCGGAGCTCCGCCGCGAGCGCCAGGCCGACCGTTCGGTTCTCCTCTTCCGCGTAGGTCACCATCGTGATCGGAGGCCTGCCCGACCGGAGCCCGTGCACAGTGCCGTTCACATCCTTCACCATCACGATCGAGCGCGCGGCGATCTCCCGCGCCTCCCAGAGGAACCGGGCGCCTCCGACCACGGCCGGTACGCTGTCGAGCGATACGGTCCGACGGGTGAAGAGGCCGAGGTCGAGCTTGGCCTGGACCACCCGACGGAGCGAGCGCTCCAGCCGCTCCGGCGTGATCTCGCCGCGGGCCACGGCCGCTTCCATCGCGGCGATTGCGGTGGCCGGGTCGGCAGGCTGCAGCAGCAGATCCGCGCCGGCGGCGAAAGCTCGGACGCCGGCCTCGGTGCCGTAAGTGTCCGCTACCCCCGACATGTTGAGCGCGTCGGTCACGATCAGCCCGTTGAAGTGCAGCGAGTCGCGCAGGATACCGGTCAGCACATTGGGCGCGACGGTGCCCGGCCTGAGCGGGCCCGGGTCAACACCCGGCAGCGCGATGTGGGCCGACATCACGACTTTCACCCCGGCCTGAATCGCGCTGCGGAAGGGCACCAGCTCCACCGAGTCGAGCCGGCGCCAGTCGGCCGTGATCACGGGAAGCGCCAGGTGCGAGTCGGTGCCGGTGTCCCCGTGGCCGGGAAAGTGCTTCGCGGTGGCGAGCATCCCGTGCTCCTGCAGCCCGCGCACCTCGGCGGCCACCATGCGGGCCACGGTGGCGGGGTCTTCGCCGTAGGAGCGCACGTTGATGATCGGATTGGCGGGGTTGTTGTTGACGTCGGCGACCGGTGCGAACGCGAGATGGATGCCGACGGCGCGGCCCTCGAGCGCGGTGATGCGCCCCATCTCGTACGCCATGCTGTCGCTCCCCGTCGCGGCCACGCCCATATTGGGGGGCAGCGGCGTCCCGCCGTTGAAACGGATACTGGTGCCGCCCTCGAGATCCGAGGCGATCAGGAGCGGCAGGGCGGACCGCTCCTGCAGGCGGTTCAGCTTGGCGGCGATGTCGAGCGGCGATCCCACCGAGACGATCAGGCCGCCGACGTGGAGCGAGTCCACCCACATCTGCATCCGGGCGAAGGCTTCGGCGTCGTAGGCCGCGTAGGTGCCGGGAATCCAGGGTATGACCAGCTGTGCGATCCGGTCCCGCACCGACAGGCCGGCGAGCAGGTCGTCAACGGTCGGCGCCGGGCGCACCTCCGGACGGAACGGCTCCGGTTGCGTCGTCGGAGGCGCGACCGCTGACCCGCCGCAGGCGCAGAGCAGAACCATCACGAGCGCGAGGAGCTTGGCGTGCACAGGTCTCATATCCTGCTGCTGGGTGTGCTGTGCGTTCCGCTCGGGTGCGCGGGCCCGGGATCGACGGGGGAGCCGGGGGCCCGATCGGCGCAAAAAGCGGTCCGCCCCGGGATCGAGGTGCTGCTTGCGGACAGCGCGCACCTCGTCCGTGACCGGCGGGTCGGTCTGGTGACCAACCAGTCGGGCATCGATGCGAGCGGTGTGAGCGACGTGGTGCGTCTGCGGGCGGCCGGAGTCCGGCTGGTGGCACTCTTCAGCCCCGAGCACGGCTTCCGCGGCGCGGCCGATCCCGGTGCCGCCGTCGCGTCATCGGTAGATTCGGCCACTGGGCTTCCAATCTACAGCCTTTACGGTCGGACTTCCGCCCCGACCGACGAGATGCTCGCCGGGATCGACGTGGTGCTTGTGGATCTGCAGGACGCGGGTGCCCGCTACTACACCTACATCACCACAACGGTAGACGTGATGAAGGCAGCGGCCGGCAAGGGCATTCCTGTCGTGCTGCTTGACCGCCCCGATCCGATCGGCGGGGCGGTGCAGGGCAATGTGCTCGAGGAAGCGCACATCTCCCCGGTGGGTCGGCTTCGAGTGCCCATGCGGCACGGGCTCACGCTCGCGGAGATGGCCCGCCTCGCACGGGCCGACCTCGGCATCGCGGGAGAGCTGCGGGTGGTGCCGGTCTCAGG